>JBKBVC010000188.1:0-4832 GCA_046289805.1 Tabrizicola sp. | reverse complement strand
CGTCCCGATGGCCAGGTCCGGCTTGAACGCCTCCATCGCGGCCAGGTCATCCTCCAGGCTCGCGCGGTATTTCACCACGCAGCCCTTCGCCTCCAGCCAGTCGCGATCCGCCTGGGACCACGCATTCCGCGCGCAGGCCGTGCCGACATATGGCACTTCCGCGCCGCTTTCGATCAGCAGGCGCGCGACGAGGAGTTCCGAGCCCTCGTAGCCCGACAGCGTGATCCGGCCCTTGATCGGATTGGCCGCCAGGCCCCCCTTGATCGCCGGACCGACCGCATTCTGCGCCGCCGCCACCTGCCCAGCCGCCACGCCATAGGCCTCGCCGATGGCCGCCAGCCAGTCCATCGTGCCGTCATGCCCCACGGGGGCCGAGCCGACGATGGTCCGCCCTGCCGCCTGGAATTCGCGAATCGCCGCCGTATAGAACGGATGGATCGCCGCCACGACGCCGCTGTCCAGCGCCGCATACAGCTCGCGCCATTCGCGGCAGGGCACGACCGGCCCGGCGGCCAGGCCCATCGGCGCCAGCATCGCGCCGATCATCATCGGGTCGGCGGGGAACATCTCTCCCAGCAGGGTCACGGTCGGACGGTCGGACCGACCCGCAGCGGGGGCGGCCACCGGCCCCGCCTCGATCTCGGACCGCGCATAGGCGAGCATCGCGCCCGCCAGCACGTCCTTGGCCTCGGCATGGGTCGGCACACCGAACCCCGGCACGTCGATGCCGATGATCCGCACCCCGTTGATTTCGTTGGGCAGCAGCCGCAGCGGCACGCCCGAAGCCGTCGGCACGCAGAGGTTCGTCACCACCACCGCATCATAGCGGTCGGGGTCGGCGAGTTCATGCACCGCATCGCGGATGTCCTCGAAGAGCTTGCCGGTCACCAGCGTCTCCGAGTTGAAGGGCACATACCCGACCGACCGCCGAGCCCCATAGAAATGGGACACAAAACTCAAGCCATAGACACAGCAGGCCGAGCCCGACAGCACCGTCGCCACCCGCCGCATCCGCAGGCCCACGCGCAAGCTGCCGAAGGCCGGGCACATCGACTGCGGCTTGTCATGCGGGCCCTGAGGATAGTCGGCCGCGTAGCGGTCCAGCACCTCTGAGTTGCCCGCGGCCCGCGCGGCTTCCGCCATCTGCCCCGCGCCGGCGTGGCAACCCAGTTCGTCAACCGGAATGGCGGAGTGATCGGTCACTTGCGACCCTCCCACGCCTTCAGCGCCTCTTCGATCTTGGCGAGTGCATCGAGGTCAAACATTGTCGTAAACCACTTCCAGGCTGGTTTTCGCGGTGGCGAAGGCGCCCCGCATGTCGGCGTCCGAGGCGGGCTCCAGCACGAAGTCCTTGCCTGTCGTCCCGGCATCAAACAGGCCGAGGAGCGCATCCTGCGACAGGGGCTTCGGGCGCAGCGGCGGGGCCTCGGCCACGGCGGCGGCAAGGGTCTCGAACAGCGGCCCCCATTGCGTCGCATTGGTGCCGACGATCTGATAATTCGCCGATTTCCGCCGCAGGTCCTCATCCGCCGGAATGCTCGCCAGCACCGGGATGCTCACCGCGCGGGCGAAGGCCGCGGCCTCGCCCGTGCCGTCATCCTTGTTGATGACCAGCCCCGCGACGCCAACATTGCCGCCGAGCTTGCGGAAGTATTCCACCGCCGAGCAGACGTTGTTGGCGACATAGAGGCTTTGCAGGTCGTTCGAGCCGACCACGATCACCTTCTGCGCCATGTCGCGGGCGATCGGCAGGCCGAAGCCGCCGCAGACCACGTCGCCGAGGAAGTCCAGCAGGACGTAGTCGAAATCCCAGTCGTGGAACCCCAGCTTCTCCAGCAGTTCGAACCCGTGGATGATCCCGCGCCCGCCGCAGCCGCGGCCGACCTCCGGCCCGCCCAGTTCCATCGCGAAGACGCCGCCGCGCTTGAAGCAGACATCGCCGATCTTCACTTCCTCGCCGGCCAACTTCTTGCGGGTCGAGGTCTCGATGATCGTCGGGCAGGCCTTGCCGCCGAAGAGAAGGCTCGTGGTATCCGACTTCGGGTCGCAGCCGATGAGCAGCACGCGCTTGCCCATCTCGGCCATCATGTGGCTGAGATTGGCCAGCGTGAAGGACTTGCCGATGCCGCCCTTGCCGTAGATCGCGATGATCTGCGTCTTCTTCGACGGCGGATCCCGGGGCACTTCCAGCGAAGGCTCCTCGGCGGCCTCGTCTCGCAGGCGGGCGTCGAAATCCTTCAGATTGGGAACTTCGGTCATGCTTCGGCACTCCAATCCAGGATCATCTTCAGGCAGGCGGGGTCGGTGAAGGCGGTCTCGTAAGCCGCCCCGGCATCCGCCGCAGCCGCGCGGTGGGTGATGAGGCCGGCAAGCGACAGGCGCCCCTCGTCCAGAAGGCGCCGCGTGGCGTCGAGGTCGGCCGGCTGCCATTCCGAGGCGATGCGCAGCCGCATTTCCTTCATGAAGGCGGGCGTGAAGGCGAAGCTGATGGCCTCGGTGTAGAAGCCGCAGAGGACAACCTCGCCACCCCTGGCCAGACGCGGAACCAGCTGGTCCAGCAGGCCCGAGGCCCCCGAGGCATCGAAGATCACGCGGTAATCGCGGCGCGGATCGTCCTGGGGCGCGATGACGGCATAGCCCTCGGCCCCGGACCGGCGCGTGGCGTCGATGTCCCAGACCGTCGGCGCCGCCCCCATAATCAGCGCGATGCGCGCAAGCAACCGGCCCAGCGTCCCGTGGCCGATGATGAGGTCGGGCAGCGCCCCGCCGGCCAGCGCGTGATGGGCCGTCGCGGCCAGCGCCAAGAGCGCACCCTCGGCACCATGGCCGCCGTCCAGCCGTGCAACCCGCGCGGCAGGCGTCACCAAGAGGCCCGCAGCCCCGCCGAACAAGCCCCGCACCCCACCCTCATAGCAGTTGGCACCCGGCACGAAGACCGCATCGCCGACCGCAAGGCCGGTCTCGCCGCAGGTCTCCACCACCTCGCCGAAGGCCTCGTAGCCCGGGACCAGCGGATAGCCCATGCCCGGGAAGGGCGGCATCGTGCCCAGCCAGAACAGCTTTTCCGTGCCCGTCGAAATCCCCGAATGACGCACGCGGACGACCACATCCCCCGCGACCGGAGCCCTCAACCCGACCGTGCCCAGTTCCAGGGACTTGGGACCAGAGAGGATGACGGCATTGGTGTCCACGACTTGCAGCCTTCCTGAATCGTGCGGGCTCCGCACTGGGTGTAAGTCTAGACTGACAGTTTAAGATGTCAATTTAATTGGACCATTTGCGGCATCTGCCTGGCGCGAAGACGGGAAATCCCGAAAGTCATGCCCGGATGGCCGTCAGGGCCGAGGTCACATAGGGCCGGTCGCCCCGTCGCGGCCGGATATCGGTGAAACCGGTTGCAGCAAGCAGACGCGCAATCTCGGCGGCCGAGCGGGTCCGGCCGGTCCGCATCGCCAGCGTGTAGATGGCGAAATAGACATCCGTCGCCGGATCGGGCCGGTCCCCGCCCGACATGGGTTCCGAGACGAGGATCATTCCCCCGGCCGGCAAGGCGGCATGCACCTTGGCCAGGAGCGCCGTCACCGTCGCGTCGTCGTGGTCGTAAAGCACCCGGACCAGGCTGATCGTGTCGGCCCCGACAGGCAGCGGGTCGGAGCGGAAGCTGCCGGGATGCAGGCTCAGCCGGCCCCGCAGCGCCGCAGGCACTCCGGCCAGCACTTCCGGCATGTCGAACAGGGACAGCTTCAGCCCCGGATGCGCGCGGCCGACTTCGGCCAGGAAGGCCCCGGTGCCCCCGCCCACGTCCAGCAGATGCCGCCGCCGGGACAGGTCCACCAGCCGCAGCGTGTCCGCGGCCACCAGCACCTGGCTTTCGGCCATCAGCCGGGAATAGCGTGCGGCCAGCCCCGCGTCCTGTTGCGCCAGCGGGCCGAAGACATAGGGCCAGAACCCGGCCAGCCGCGTTTCCGTCTGCCCCCGGAAGAAGGCCAGAGGATCGGCAAGATCGCCGTAAAGCACATGATGGTGCCGCACCATCGGCTCCAGCCCCGGCACCGTGAGGAAGGCCGCCCCGCGCGGGGCCAGATGCCAGCGCCCCTTGCGGTCGCCGGTCAACAGCTTCAGCGCCGCGCCCGCGCGCAACAGCACCTCAAGGGGCGCGAGCGGGATCGCGCAGCGGCGCGACAGGTCGTCTGTCGCCATCGGACCGGCAGCGAGGACATGCAGCACCCGCCCCTCGACCAGCGCCACCAGAGCCTGCGACTGGACAAAGCCCGACAGGATCCGGAACAGCTCTGCCCCCTCGGCCCTTGCCTTCCAGCGCAGGCCGGGAAGGCGCGCGGCCAGCCGGTGAAACCGGGGCGAGAGCGCCAGGCGGGTCAGCAGGCCCAGCGCCTCGGGCCGCGCGGGCGGCGGGCGCGGCTCGGCGTTCATCTGGCGGTCTCGGGCAGGACGGTCATCTTGCGGGCGTAGGCCGTGACCAGACCCGCCAGCATCGCCTCGCCCGGGCAGGAGGGGATCGAGGCGATCGCGCCGGCGAGGATGTCCTTCATGTGCGCCACCGCCCCCTCGACCCCCATCTGGGCCACGGCATTGGGCCGCAGATGCGCGGCATCCTGCCCCGCGGGCTTGCCGGTCTGGTCGCTGCTCAGCAGCGCATCCTTGAGGTCGTCCGCCACCTGGAAGGCCGCGCCGATCCGGTCGCCCAGTTCGGCCCAGGGCTCGGCCTCCTGCCCCGCCGCGATGGCGCCCATCTGGGTTGCCGCCACGAAGAGCGCCGCCGTCTTGGCCCGGTGGTAGGCGGCAAGATCCACCTTCGGCTCGCTTTCCCAGCC
>JBKBVC010000187.1:0-4849 GCA_046289805.1 Tabrizicola sp. | reverse complement strand
ATGGAGCAGGTGGGTGGCCGAGTGGTTCGCACGGATCGCGGCGCGGCGCGCATGCGCCACCTCCAGCTTCGCCGGCTGTCCCTTGATGATCGTTCCTTCCGTCACCTTCGCGATGTGGATGAAGATGCCGGCGGCCTTCTTCACATCGATCACTTCGGCGGTGCCGGTCTGGGTCCGGATCAGACCTGCGTCGCCCACCTGCCCGCCGCTTTCGGCGTAGAACGGCGTCTGGTTGACCACGATCTGCACGGTCTGCCCGGTCTCGGCTTGACCGACTACGGCCCCGTCGCGGACCAGCGCAGTGATCACGCCCTCGGCGGTTTCAGTCTCATAGCCAAGGAATTCGGTGACGCCGTGCTCTTCCGCCAGATCAAACCAGATCTTTGCGTCGCCTGCGGCTCCGGTCCCGGACCAGGCGGCGCGGGCCTTGGCCCTCTGCTCGGCCATCGCCGCCTCAAAGCCCTGGACATCGACCTCCCGCCCCTTCTCGCGCAACGCGTCCTGCGTCAGGTCCAGAGGAAAGCCGTAGGTATCATACAGTTTGAAGGCTGCCGGCCCCGGTAGCGCCGCGCCTTCGGGAAGGCGGGATAGCTCGTCATCCAGGAGTCGCAACCCGCGGTCGAGGGTCTGCTTGAACTTGGTCTCTTCCGTGCGCAGCGTTTCCTCGATCAGCGCTTGCGCGCGAGAAAGCTCGGGATAGGCGCCGCCCATCTGCCGCACCAGCGCCGGTACCAGACGGTGCATCACCGGGTCCTGCGCGCCAAGCATGTGCGCATGGCGCATCGCTCGGCGCATGATGCGGCGAAGGACATAACCGCGGCCCTCGTTCGAGGGCATGACGCCGTCGGCTATCAGGAAGGAGCTGGACCGCAGGTGATCCGCAATGACCCGATGGTGGATCTTGCCCGGCCCGTCAGGATCCTGGCTGGTGACATTCGCGCTGGCTTCGATCAGCGAGCGCATCAGGTCGGTGTCGTAGTTGTCGTGCTTGCCTTGCAGCAGTGCCCCGATCCGCTCCAGCCCCATGCCGGTATCGATCGACTGCATCTCCAGGGGAACCAGCCGCCCATCGGCGAACTGCTCGTTCTGCATGAAGACGTTGTTCCAGATCTCGATGAACCGGTCGCCGTCTTCCTCGGCTGATCCCGGAGGGCCACCCCAGATATGCGGACCATGATCGTAGAAGATTTCGGTGCAGGGTCCGCAGGGGCCCGTCGGACCCATGCGCCAGAAGTTGTCGTCGCTGGCGATGCGGATGATGCGGTCGTCGGGCAGACCGGAAACCTTCTTCCAGATCGCGGCCGCCTCGTCGTCGGTGTGATAGACGGTGACGAGAAGCCTGTCCTTGGCCAGACCGAAATCCCTGGTCAGAAGCTCCCAGGCATAGGCGATGGCCTGATCCTTGAAGTAGTCGCCGAAGCTGAAATTCCCCAGCATCTCGAAGAAGGTATGGTGCCGCGCCGTGTAACCGACGTTGTCCAGGTCATTGTGCTTGCCACCTGCCCGCACGCATTTCTGCGCCGTCGTCGCACGCTTGTAGTCCCGCGTCTCGACCCCGGTGAACAGGTTCTTGAATTGCACCATGCCGGAGTTGGTGAACATCAGCGTCGGGTCGTTTCGCGGCACGAGCGGCGAACTTTCCACCACCCGGTGATCGTTGCGGCGGAAGAAGTCGAGGAAAGTGGAGCGGATGTCGTTCAGCGAGGCCATGCGGGGCGGTCCTTCGGACGGAAACGGAAATTCGGTCCCCATGTAGCCCCCTGCATGGGGCCTGTCCACGGGTCACGCTTTCGCCCAGGGAAAAAATGGCGTCTAGCGCAGCACTTCCACCGCGTCGCCGCTGCGCATCACGCCGTCGCGTTCGACGGAACAGAGGACGCCGCGCAGGCGAAGCTCGGGATAGGCGCGGACCCAGGCGAAGGCCGCCTCGCCATGGCGCACCTTCCACTTGGCGCAGGCGTCATTCCAGACTTCGGACACCCGCAGGACCGCAGTGCCGACAGCCAGAAGCTGACCGACAGGCAGGTTCGCCTCGGTCATGTCGAGGTCGCAGACGAAGGTATCTCCTGGATGAACCACGCTGCCACGGTCGCGCCAGACAAGGTCAAGTACCCGGCGCGGCAGGATCGAGACCTGAATTCCCGGATGGCCCGAGCCGTCCGGAAGCTTCAGCCAGGGCGCATGGCCCCAGCGTTCGCCCGGAATTCCATCCGCCTTCGTGACCGCGATTTCGTCCACGAAGCGTCGCTGTCCGTAGTCAGGGCGCAGGCAAAGCATCTCGACCGCGCTGCCGGTCTTGGGTGCGGACAGCACCTCCGGCAGCGCGGCCATAAGCTCCGCCCAAGTGACGTGCCTGCTCACTCGTCCAGCACGTCGCTCGAGTCCTCGCCGGCCATGGTGAAGTCCAGCCCGTTGGCGGCGCGGATCTTGTCCTCGATTTCCAGGGCAACGGACGGGTTCTGCTTTAGGAAAGCCTTGGCATTCTCGCGCCCCTGACCGATGCGCTCATCCTTGAAGGAATACCAGGCGCCCGATTTCTCGACCACACCGGCCTTGACACCGATGTCGATCAGTTCACCGGTCTTGGAGATGCCCTCGCCATACATGATGTCGAACTCGACCTGCTTGAAGGGCGGTGCAACCTTGTTCTTCACCACTTTGACCCGGGTGGTATTGCCGACGACTTCCTCACGATCCTTGATTGCGCCGATGCGGCGGATGTCGAGGCGCACACTGGCGTAGAATTTCAGGGCGTTGCCACCCGTGGTGGTTTCGGGGTTGCCGAACATCACGCCGATCTTCTGGCGGATCTGGTTGATGAAGATGACCATGCAGTTCGACCGCCCGATGGAGGCGGTCAGCTTGCGCATCGCCTGGGACATCAGACGTGCCTGACTGCCCATCTGCATGTCGCCCATGTCACCTTCGATTTCCGACTTGGGCACCAGAGCGGCAACCGAGTCGACGACGACCAGGCTCACCGCACCCGAACGGACCAGCGTATCGACGATCTCCAGCGCCTGCTCGCCGGTATCGGGCTGCGAGATCAGAAGCTCGTCAAGATTGACGCCCAGCTTCTTGGCATACTGCGGGTCGAGCGCGTGTTCGGCATCGACAAAGGCGCAGACGCCCCCCTTCTTCTGTTCCTCGGCCACGACATGCAGGGTCAGCGTGGTCTTGCCGGAGGATTCAGGCCCGTAGATCTCGATGATGCGGCCCTTGGGCAGGCCCCCGATCCCGAGCGCGATATCGAGACCCAGCGAGCCGGTCGAGGTGGACTCGATCTCCATCGCCGGGCTGTCGGCGCCTAGCCTCATGATCGAGCCCTTGCCGAACTGCCGTTCGATCTGTGCAAGCGCCGATTCCAGCGCCTTTGCCTTGTCCATGTCCCGCTTGCTCCCAAGGTCGAGAAGGTTGGCTACCGCCATGTCGTTCTCCTTATTCCATAGCCGCATCCTGGCGGCAATCCTTGCCCGTGTTCCCCAAGTGTTCTCACCGTTATGAGCACAAAAGCGGAACGATTCAACTCAAATCTCGCAGTGGAAGTTTGCGAGGACATTGGTTAAGGGACTGTTGACGAAGCTGCCCGGAGCCGGGCGGTTTGCGGGAAGGATTGCGTGCGGGAGTTTCGGGAATGCTGGTGTTCTGGGAGCAGAGGCTTGCCTTCCTTGCCACGCCCAAGACCGGCTCTACCGCCATCGCGGCAGCGCTTGAATCGCTTGCGGCCGTTTCGATCCAGCGCCCCCCCGTGCTCAAGCATACGACCGTTCACCGCTTTCGCCGCTTTGTCGGTCCCTTTCTGGAGGCGGCGTCGAAGGATAGCTTCACGGTGGTCGCCCTCATGCGCGAGCCGACCGACTGGCTGGGGTCGTGGTACAGGTTCCGCCAGCGCGACGAGACCGACGCGGGGAAATCGACCAGGGGCATGACCTTCGACACCTTCGTCCGGGCCTGGTGCGCGGACCCGAGGCCGGAGTTCGCCGACGTGGGCAGCCAGGCCAGGTTCCTGCGGCCGCGGCAGGGAAGGGGCGTGGACCGGCTCTTTCGCTACGAAGACATAGACAGCTTCGTCAGGTTTCTGGAGGACCGGCTGGACTGCGAGATCACCCTGCCGCGTCTGAACGTCTCGCCTACCGGACCGACCGAACTGTCCGAAGCGACAGCGGCTCTGCTGCACGAGGCCGCCGCCGAGGATTTCGCCCTTTATGCCAGCCTGACCGGCTAGGCAGGCGCCCGCCGGCCTGCTGCAACGGGCATGACAGGGGACCGGAAAGCGGCTAGGTTGCGCTGCAAGGGGCCTTGAGACCCCATGAGGCAAGAGAGGGCGGAAATGATGACCGACATGTGGATGACGCGGCGCAGGCTGGTGCTTGGGGCGGGCGCCCTTGCCGCAACGGGCGCGCTGGGGGCCTGCAACAACGGCATCGGCTCGAACGGAGCGAGCCAGATCGAGGCGCGCGTCTCGGCAACCGAGAGCTTCCTGTTCTCGCAGTATCCGGGGACGCGAGACCTGGCCAGCCGGGCGGCTGGCGTCCTCTACAGGCCCCTGATGACCGAAGTCGGCGCCGGCTTCGGCGGGGCCTTCGGACGCGGCGCCCTGCGCATCCAGGGGGTTACGGTGGACTACTATTCCGCCGCCAAGGGGTCCTTCGGGCTGCAGATCGGGGCACAGCAGTATGCCCATGCCCTCTTCTTCATGACGCCCGAGGCGCTGGAGAAGTTCCGCCGCTCTTCCGGCTGGGCGGTCAGCGGCGACATCCGCTATGCGAGCCCAGAGGACGGCGCCTCGATCGGCAAGCAGACGACCGAGCTGGACGACGTGATTGCCCTGGTCTTCGGCCAGCAGGGG
>JBKBVC010000186.1:0-4873 GCA_046289805.1 Tabrizicola sp. | reverse complement strand
CCTCGTAGAACGGCGAGGACTGGTAATTGTGCCCGAGAATCGCCGCCGCCGTCTGCGCCTCGTCCGTGAGGCCCAGCGCGAGGTAGGCTTCGACAAGCCGGTGCAGCGCCTCGGCCGTGTGCGAAGTGGTCTGGAAGTCGGCGACCACGGTGCGGAAGCGGTTGATCGCCGCGGCATAATGCCGCCGCTTCAGGTAATAGCGCCCGACCTCCATTTCCTTCGCGGCCAGCTGGTCGAAGGCCAGTTCGAACTTCAGCATGGCGGACCGGGCATATTCGCTGTCGGGATAGGTCTCGATCACGTCGCGCATGCCCTTCAGCGCCTGGAAGGTCACGCCCTGGTCGCGGCCCACGTCGTCGATCTGGTCGTAATAGGACAGCGCCATGAGGTAGAGCGCATAGGGCGCATCCTCGTCGCCGGGGTAGAAGTCGAGGAACCTTTGCGCCGCGTCGCGGGCTTCGGGATACTGCTTGGCCTTGTGGTGGGTGTAGGCCTGCATGATCAGGGCACGCTTGGCGTATTCGGTGTAGGGATACAGCCGTTCGACTTCCTGGAAGTAGATCAGCGAATCCTTGGCGCGCTTGCCGGTCGCAAGTTCCAGCTCGCCCTTCTTGTAGATCTCTTCCGCGGTATAGCTTTCCAGCGGGCGCTCATTGCTGCCGCCGCCTGCGCAGCCGCTCAGCAGGGCAACCAGAAGCGCCGTCTTGAGGAACCCCGCGCCGGGCCTTCTGCCTGACATTCTTCGCCTATCCAACCTCAGCCCGGGCAATTTGCCCTATTCCTGGCTCCTGTGTTCGGCTCGTCCTAGCACAGAAAAATCCGGTGCGCAAAACGCCTTTGTCGTGAGAACACAGGTTCAGTTGGCTGCGTTGCGAGCGGGCAAATCGCCTGGACGAACCCCGACGCCAGGAAGCTTGCCCAGCGTTCCCGGGCCGCAATCGACGATCTCGTAAGCCGAGGGATCCGCGAACAGCGCCCGCAACAGGCGATTGGTCAGGGCATGGCCCGCCCGATTGCCGACATAACGCCCCAGGATCGGCCCCCCGGCAAGCGACAGGTCGCCCACCGCGTCAAGCATCTTGTGGCGCACCGGCTCATCCGCGTGGCGCAAGCCGCCCGGAGACAGCACCCGGTCGCCGGAGAACACCACCGCATTCTCCAGCGTTCCGCCAAGGGCCAGGCCACGCGCCCGCATCGCATCAACGTCGGCCTCCCGGCAGAAGGTGCGGCTGTCGCACAGTTCGCGCACAAAGGCGCCGTTGGCCATGTTCAGGCGACGTTCCTGCACCCCGATCGCCTCATCCTCGAAGTCGATGCGGAAGTCGATCTCCAGCATCTCGGCCGGCTCCAGCCGCGCCAGAGCCTCGCCCTCGCGCACCTCGACAGGGGCAAGGATCCGCACCGCGCGCACCGGCTTGTCCAGCACTTCCAGCCCGGCAGCCATGAAACCTTCGATGAACGGCGCGGCCGAGCCATCGAGGATCGGAACTTCCGGTCCGTCGATCTCGATCAGCGCATTGTGGATGGCCAGGCCAGCCAGCGCGGCCATCAGATGCTCGATGGTCGAGACCGACACGCCGTCGTCGTTCCTGATCACGGTGCACAGCCGCGAGGGCGTGACCGCATCCCAGCGCGCCGGGATCATCTGGTCGCGGTCGGCAACATCAGTGCGGCGGAACCAGATCCCGTGATCCGCAACGGCGGGATGCACGACCATCCGCACCGGCGCACCGCCATGCAGACCAACGCCGACGAAGGCCGCAGGGGATTTCAGGGTATACTGCACGTCTCGCTTGACCTCGATTGCAGCGGGTATGTCGCCCGCCTGCGATTGAGCGTTAGCTAGTCGGTAAGGTCGTTGATCTCAACTCACTCTTTGTGACGATATGTGTCATGCCTGAAATGTTCCGCAACTCCTTGCCGCAAAAAGGGAAAAGGCCCGGTTCCCCGGGCCAGTTCCTGCACGTCTGCCGCGTTCTTCTCAGTTGGCCTGGCGGCGCAGGAAGGCGGGAATCTCGATCCGGTCCTGATCCGACCCCATGTCGTGATCATCATCGTAGGCGGTCACCGGCGGCTGGGTCCGGCCCGCCGGCGAGGCCGCGCTGCTGGCCTCGAGGTGGCCCGCCATGCGGTTGATCAGCGTCCCGATCCCGAAGCGCGGCTTGGACGCGGCCGATGCGGGGGCGGCAGCGGCGGGCGCGACCGGAGCCGGTCGGCCGGGCTTGGCCGCCGCGTTTACCGGACGGCTGACCGCTGCCTGCAAGCGGGCGAGCGCCTCGGGCGAGGGCTGTCCGGCCACCCGTGGCCGCGGGGCGACGAAAGCGCCCGGATCGGCTTCGATCGCCGCCGGGGTCGAGCGCACCAGCGTCGGCTGCGCCGGGGCCTGCGGACGGTAGGCCGGCGGCGGCAGCTCATCCTCGTCCGCCGTCTCGTCAGCCTCCATCTCGGCCTTCGACGCTGCCGCATCGAAGACCGCATCCGCGACCGAGGCGATGTCCTCCCGGAAGATGTTGCGGTCCGCCGTCACGGGCTCGGCAACCGGCGCCTCTGCCGGGGCGGCCGCACGCGGCGCCTCCGGCGCTTGGGCGGATGCCTGAGGCCGTTCCACCGAGCGGCGCGCGACCGCGGGTTCGGCCTTGTTCGCTGCCGAGGCGTCGATGCCGGTGGCCACGACCGACACACGGATCCGCCCCTCCATCGCGGTGTCAAGCGTCGATCCGACGATGATGTTGGCTTCGGGGTCCACCTTGTCGCGGATGATGTTCGCCGCCTCGTCCAGCTCGAACAGGGTCAGGTCATGACCGCCGGTGATGTTGATCAGCACGCCCTTGGCGCCGTTCAGGCTGATCTCGTCCAGCAGCGGGTTGGCGATCGCCTTTTCCGCCGCCTGCACCGCGCGATCCTCGCCGGTGGCCTCGCCCGTGCCCATCATGGCCTTGCCCATCTCGTCCATCACCGCGCGCACGTCGGCGAAGTCGAGGTTGATCAGGCCGGGACGCACCATCAGATCGGTCACGCCCTTGACGCCCTGATACAGCACATCATCGGCCATGGCGAAGGCCTCGGTGAAGGTCGTGCGCTCGTTCGCCAGCCGGAACAGGTTCTGGTTGGGGATGATGATGAGCGTATCGACGACCTTCTGCAGCGCCTCGATGCCTTCCTCGGCCTGGCGCATGCGCTTGGCGCCCTCGAACTGGAAGGGCTTGGTCACGACACCCACGGTCAGCACGCCCAGCTCGCGCGCGGCCTGGGCGATGATCGGGGCCGCGCCGGTGCCGGTGCCACCGCCCATGCCGGCGGTGATGAAGCACATGTGCGCGCCCGCCAGGTGGTCGACGATTTCCTCGATCGTCTCTTCCGCCGCAGCGGCCCCGACAGAGGGCCGCGCCCCCGCGCCAAGACCTTCCGTCGCCTTGACCCCCATCTGGATCCGCGACCCCGCCCGGCTTTGCTGCAAGGCCTGCGCATCGGTGTTGGCCACGACGAATTCGACGCCTTCCAGCGCCTTCTCGATCATGTTGTTCACCGCGTTGCCGCCCGCGCCGCCAACACCGAACACGGTGATGCGCGGCTTCAGCTCTTCACGCTCCGAAGTCATCGTCAGATTGAGTGCCATTGGGTTTGCCCGTCCGTTTGTCCGCCGCCTGTTTTATCGGGCCTTTCTCGCGCAATTCCCCTGCGGAAGGCCGACTTGTTGGTGATTCTATCCACAAGACCGCCAAAGGTCACGCAAAAACTCGCGCCAAACCACGAAATCTGGGGGTCAAACACCCGATATCAGCGGCATTTCGCCCTTCATGTGTGGATATTGTGGTCACCAGTTGTCCTTGAACCATTTGACGGCCCGCCGCAGCGATCTGGCCGGATAGCGTTCGGCCGGAATCTCGAAGTCCCACCATTCGTCCTGCGGGTGCGCCGCAAACAGGCACAGGCCCACGGCACTGGCAAAGGCCGCCCCGGTTGCCGCCTGCGGCAGGCCCTGCACGCGCAGGGGCCGGCCCAGCCGTACTCGCTGGCCAAGAATCCGCGTCGCGATCCCGTCGAGGCCCGGGATCTGGCTGCCACCGCCGGTCAGCACGATCTGCTGGCTGGGCAAGGTGTCGAAACCGGCGGCATCCAGAGTGGCGCGCACTTCCTCCAGGATCTCCTCGACGCGCGGACGCATGATGCCGATCAGTTCGGTCCGGCTGATCCGGCGCCGGTCCTTCTCCCAGTCGCCGCTGTCGCCGCCGATGTCGATCATCTCGCGGTCGTCCATGCCGGTCGCATAAAGCCCGCCATGGCGCGTCTTGATCCGCTCGGCCACCGACATCGGGATCTGCAACCCCTTCGAGATGTCCGAGGTCACATGATCGCCGCCCATCCGCACGCTGTCGGCGAAGATCATGTGCTTCTTCATGAAGATCGAGATTCCGGTCGCGCCGCCGCCCATGTCGATGCAGGCCGCGCCCAGTTCCTGTTCGTCCTCCACGAGGCTCGAGATGCCCGAGACATAGGCCGACGAGGCCAGCCCCGCCAGTTCCAGGTCGCAGCGCTTGATGCAGTAGAGCAGGTTCTGCACCACGTCGCCATCGACCGACAGGAGGTGCATGTCGACCGCCAGCCGGTGCCCGATCTGCCCGCGCGGGTCCGCCAGGCCGGACCGATGGTCCAGCGCGAAGTTCACCGGCTGGGCGTGCAGGACCTCGCGGCCGGGGCCGAGGTCGGGCACCTCGCAAGCCGCCAGCACGCGGCTCACGTCCTGTTCGGTGACCACGCTGTCGTGCAGGTCCAGTTCGCCCGCCAGGCCATAGCTGCGCGGTTCGGCGCCCGAGAAGCAGGCGATGACGTGATCGACCCGCACGTTGGCCATCTTCTGCGCCGCCTGCACCGC
>JBKBVC010000185.1:0-4879 GCA_046289805.1 Tabrizicola sp. | reverse complement strand
TCGCATCCGACCCCTGCACCCGGTAGCCCAGCGTCATCAGCACCTCGGCGATGCCGCTCATCCCGATCCCGCCGATGCCGACGAAATGGATCGGCCCCAGTTCCAGCGGCAGTTTCGTCGCAGCTGCGTTCATGTCGCATCTCCCGCCAGTTCTTCCACCAGGGCCACCAGCCGCGCCGTCGCGTCCGGCTTGCCCTCGCCCAGGGCCGCGCGCGCCATCGTCTCGGCGCGGTGCGGATCCTCCAGGATCGCGGCGATGTGGCCCGCAAGACTGCCCGCGTCAAGCGCGTTTTCCCGGATCACCACCGCCGCCGCCGCATCCGCCAGCCCCTTCGCATTCGCCGCCTGATGGTCACCCGTCGCCGCCGCATAGGGCACCAGGATCGCCGGCCGCCCGATCACGCTGATGTCGGCCACCGACGAGGCGCCCGAGCGGCTGACGACCAGCTGCGCCTCGGACAGGCGCCGGGCTATGTCGGGGAAGAACGGCACCACTTCGGCCCGCACCCCCGCCGCCTCATAGGCCGCCGCCGCGCGCGCGGCATCCTCGTCGCGGGCCTGATGCGCCACCCGCAGGTTGGCGCGCAGCGCCTCGGGAAGCTGCGCCACCGCCGCCGGCACCACCTCGGACAGGATCCGCGCGCCCTGGCTGCCGCCGATGACCAGCAGGCTCATCGGATAGTCGCCCGGCGGGATATAGGGCGCCGCCGCCCGGTCCAGCACCGCCTGTCGCACCGGATTGCCGACCGGAACGCCCGTCACCCCGGCGGGAAGTTCGGTCGGCCAGGTGCCGCAGGCCACCCGGTCCACCCGGCGGGCAAAGGCCCGGTTCACCCGGCCCAGAACCCCGTTCTGTTCGTGGATCATCCGCGGCCGCCGCAGAACCCAGGCCGCCGCCAGCGCCGGGATCGAGGGATAGCCGCCAAACCCCACCACCACCGCCGGCCGGTCGCTGAGCTGCGACCAGATCGCCCCCAGCACCCCGCCCGCGATACGGAAAGGCGCCGCCAGCTTCGCCGCCGCGCCCCCGCGCGAGAAGGTCGCGCTCGACACCCGCTGCACCGCGACCTCGGGCGGGAAGCCCCCCGCATAGCGCGCCCCGCGCTCGTCGGTGGACAGGACGACGCGCCAGCCCCGCGCCAGCATCGCCTCGGCCAGGGCCTGGGCGGGGAACATGTGCCCCCCCGTGCCCCCCGCCGCGATCAACAGAAGCCGTGCCATCACCGCCCCCGCCGGAACACGTCGCTCATCTGCCCGCGCGGCCGCTCCCGGGTCAGCGCCAGAAGCATCCCCATGGTGATCCCCGCCGCGATCACCGAGGACCCGCCGTAGCTCACGAAGGGCAGCGTCATCCCCTTGGCCGGCAGAAGCCGCACCGCGACGCCCATGTTGATCATTGCCTGCACCCCGAAGATGCAGGCCAGCCCGGCGCCCGCCAGCCGCGCGAAGGGGTCGCGCTCGGGCAGAAGCCGCCACAGCGAGCGCACCACGATGAGACCATAGAGGCCCAGGATGAACAGCACCAGGATCAGCCCGTATTCCTCGGCCGCCACCGCGATGATGAAATCGGTATGCGCATCCGGCAGCGACCATTTCACCTGCCCGCTGCCCACGCCGACACCGAAGAACCCGCCCTCCTGGATCGCGTTCGCCGCATAGCCAAGCTGGGTGCGCGGGTCCACGTCCGGCGACAGGAAGCCGTCGATCCGGCGCGCGAAATGCTCGCTGCTTTCATAAAAGACAAGGCCCGCCGAGGCGACGATGCCGCCCACCACGCCGATCAGCAGCATCGGCGCGCCGCCGACGAAATAGACTACGCCCCAGGCGAACAGCACCAGCGCCGACTGGCCGAAATCGGGCTGCATGGCGAGGAACCCCACGACCACCAGCGTCAGCGCGAAGGAAATCGTCTTGCCCGGCGGTCCGGCAAGGTCCTGGCTCGCCGCGATCAGCCAGGCCACCACCACCACGAATCCGGGCTTCAGAAACTCGGACGGTTGCACGCTGGCAAAGCCGAAGGAGAACCAGCGCACCGCACCCTTGCCGAAATCGGTGCCGAAGACCGGCAAGAGCATCAGGGCCAGCATCGACACCGCGAACCCCAGCACGCCCAGTCGCCGCACCATGTCGGGCGGCATCATCGACACCAGGATCATCACCACCAGCGCGACCCCGCCGAAGAAGGCCTGCCGCTGGACATAGTAGAACTGTTCCAGCCCGTTGCGCGTCGCCAGCGGCACGCTGGCTGCCAGCGCCAGGAGAAGCCCGATCCCGAACAGGACGAAGACCGAGGTCAAGGTCCACTTGTCAACCGTGCGCCACCACTTCGGGATGACCGGCTCGGACACCCGTACGGGATTCGAGCCATAGACCATTTCAGTCATGGGAAACCGCCTGTCGCCTGCTCTGCCTCGATGCGCCCGGATGTGTCCCCCGGGTCGTCACGGGTCAGACTAGCGCCAATCGGCAGGCAAGGCCAGCGCGAATAGGGGCCGGGGCGGGCCAGCCTAGCCGTTGCGGATCACATGGTCCGCCGGGATCGACCCGTCGCGCACCCAGCGCCCGTTCGGCAGGTCGTTCTCCTCCAGCTTGGCCTGGATCTCGGCCTCGTTCAGGCCCAGCCGTTCCCACCTTCCCCGCAGGCGGGCGCGCAGGACATGTTCAGGCACTTCGACCATGACCGTGACATCGAACAAGGGCCGCAGCCGGTCCCAGGGTGATTGGTCAAGCAGCAGCCAGTTGCCCTCGACCACGATCACCCCGGTCTCGCGCGGGATCAGCCGGGCGCCGGCCCGGGCGATCTCGATCTTGCGGTCGAAGACCGGGACGGCAACCTCGGCCTCGTCCCGCGCGCGCAGCCGTTGCAGCGTGTGGTAAAGCCCGCCCACGTCGAAGGTCATCGGCGCACCCTTCCGGGGCCTCAGGCCGGCGGGCACCAGATACAGGTCGTCGAAATGATAGCCATCCATCGGCAGGACTGCCGCCAGACCCGGCTGCCGGGCGTTGAGCTTGCCCACCAGCTTGTCGGCCAGCGTCGATTTTCCCGACCCCGGCGCGCCTGCCAGCGCGGCGATCACCCGATCCCCACCCGCAGCGCGCGCCTCCAGTTCGTCCGCCAGCCGTGCCAGTTCCGCCGCCTCGACCCCCATGCGCCCGCTCCTCCCCGGTTTTCCGCTCAAGGTTGCCCAAGCCTGAGACCCTCCGCAAGGGCGCCCGGCCCCGCGGCGCTATGGCCGGTGCCGCCGCCGGATCACTTCGGCGCGCAGCCCTTCCTCGCCCCGCGCCATGGCCCAGCGGTGGTTCCAGGCAAAGACCGGTCCCAGAATGGGCGAAAGCCAGCGGAACAGCGGCCGGTCGGCCGAGACACGCCAGTCGTAGGCGATGTCGGTCCAGCCTTCTGCCTCGGTCAGGGTCCAGGTGCCCTGCCCGTTCAGATCGCCACAGGCGCGAATCGTCCAGGTTCTCGGCAACTCGGCTGCAACCAGTTCTCCGGTCCATCGCAGCCGATAGGGCAGCCAGCCCTTCGACAGGACCGACACCTTGCGCCCGATGCCCGCCGCATCGCCCGGGGCGACTTCGGCCACCGCCAGATAGACCTTCCCCCACCAGCTGGCGAAGGCGGCCGGATCGGTCAGGACCGCCGCCACCTCGTCCACCGAAGCTGCAATGCGCCAGCGGGTCACGATCCGGAATTCGTTCTTCCTTGCCACAGGGTGCCTCCGTTTCCGCAAGCTACGGGCCGTCAGCCACGAAGTTTCGCAAGGGCCCACTGCTGGGGGAAAGGGTTAAGAATCCCCTGACAGAAATTTTCAAACTATTGAAAATGCTGCTTTCTCACGAAATGTCCACCGTGGACACATCGCCTCAGAACGGGACATCATCCACCTGATCGGCCGGGATGACCCAGCGGGCGACGACCTTTTTCGACCCGGCGTGATCGAACTCCACGTCCAGCTTGTCGCCCTCGATCCCCATGATCTCGCCATAGCCGAACTTCTGGTGGAAGACCCGGTCGCCGATCACATAGGGCGAGGCCGCCTGCAGATCGATCACCACATGCCGCGCCTCCTGCGGCTGGCGCATCGGGCGCGAGGACTGGTTCTCCTGCAACCGCCGCCAGCCGGGCGAATTGTAGACGTCGGCCTTGGACACCCGCTCCTCGAAGCTCGACCCGAAGCCGACCGCTGCGGCCGCCCCGAAGCCACCGCCGTAAAGCCCCGGTGCCGTCAGCACCTCGACATGCTCCCCCGGCAGCTCGTCGATGAAGCGGCTGGGAAGCTGCGACTGCCACTGGCCATAGACCCGGCGATTGCTGGCAAAGCTGATGGTGGCCAGCCTCTCGGCCCGGGTGATGCCGACATAGGCGAGCCGCCGCTCCTCCTCCAGCCCCTTCAGCCCGCTCTCGTCCATGCTGCGCTGGGACGGGAACAACCCATCCTCCCACCCCGGCAGGAAGACCACGGGAAACTCCAGCCCCTTCGCGGCGTGAAGCGTCATGATCGTGACCTTCTCCTCCGCGCCTTCGGTGTCGTTGTCCATGATGAGGCTGACGTGTTCGAGAAAGCCTTGCAGGTTGTCGAACTGCTCCAGCGCCTTGACCAGTTCCTTGAGGTTGTCGAGCCGCCCCGGAGCCTCGGGCGTCTTGTCGTTCAGCCACATCTCGGTATAGCCGGACTCCTCAAGGATCGTCTCGGCCAGCCGGATGTGGTCGTATTCCGGATGAAGTGTGGCCGCGTGCCAGCGGTCCACGCCCTCGACAAAGGCCCGCAGCTGCGCCGCGCCCTTGCCCGGGATCACCCCCTTCGCCAGCGCCTCCCGCGCGCCGTCCAGCAGCGACACACCGGCAGACCGCGCCAGCACGTTGATCTTCGCCTGCGCC
>JBKBVC010000184.1:0-4882 GCA_046289805.1 Tabrizicola sp. | reverse complement strand
CGTTGAAAACGGAGGTCCCGGGTCAAGCCCGGGACGGGGTTCCTTCGCATCGGCCTTACCCCCCAAAGGCACCGTCCTCGTCACCTTCTACCGCAGCTACCTGACCTCCGGCGACACCGGCCCGGTGGACGCCCTGATCCGGACCTTCCGCGCCGCCGGCTTCGCCGCTTACGGCGCCTTCGCCCCCAGCCTGAAGGCCCCGGGCGTCGCCGACTGGCTCTCAGCCCATCTGACCGCCGCCCCACCGGTCGCGATCGTCAATGCCACTGCCTTCTCGGCCAAGGCGGATGACGGCGCGACGCCGTTCGACGCAGCCACCTGCCCCGTCTTCCAGGTCGCCCTCTCCACCGCCCGCCGCCGCGACTGGGCCGCCTCGGACCGTGGCCTGTCGCCCGCCGACCTCGCCATGCATGTCGTGCTGCCCGAGGTCGACGGCCGCCTCTTCGCCGGGATCGTCAGCCACAAGTCCCCCGGCAAACGCCACCCGGAGCTGCAATTCTCTCGCTTCGCCCACCGCGCCGACGAGGCCCGCATCGCCGCCGTCGTGGATCGCGTCACCCGCTGGCACGGCCTGGCCATCACCCCCGCGGCTGAGCGTCGGCTGGCGATCATCCTCTCCACCTATCCCGGCCGTCCGCACCAGATGGCCCATGCCGTCGGCCTCGACGCGCTGGCCTCGACCGATCGCCTGCTGGAAAGCCTCGCCGCCGAGGGTTACCGGATCAGCGCAGGCAAGCCGCTGACCGAGGCCCTGACCGACACCCTTGCCTGGCCCGTTGCCGACTATCTCGCGGCCTCCGAAATCCTGCCAGAACCCCTTCGGGCCGACCTTCACAAGGCCTGGGGAGACCCGGCCTCCGATCCGCAGGTCAGGGACGGCCAGTTCCACTTTCCCGCCACCCGCTGCGGCCACGCGCTCATCGCGCTGCAACCCGAACGCGGCGAGGTCAAGGCCCGCGACAGCGACTACCACGACCTGTCTCGCACCCCGCGCCATGCCTATGTCGCCTTCTACCTCTGGCTTCGGTCGCAGGGGCTGCACGCGCTGATCCACATGGGCGCCCATGGCACGCTGGAATGGCTCCCCGGCAAGTCCGTCGCCCTGTCCGACACCTGCTGGCCCGAGGCGCTGATCGGCCCCCTGCCGGTCATCTACCCCTTCATCGTCAATGACCCGGGCGAGGCCGCCCAGGCCAAGCGGCGCATAGGCGCCGTGACCCTCGGCCACCTGCCGCCGCCGCTGGCACAAAGCGCGGTGCCGCCGGAACTCCAGCGCCTGGAACGCCTGCTCGACGAATACTCCACCGCCGACGGCCTGGACCCAGCCCGCCGCCGCCGTCTGATCGAGACGATCCGCGACGAGGCTGCGGCCTCGGGCGTGGCAGCCGATCTCGGCCTGTCCGCCAGCGCAACCCCGGCCGAGGCGATTACCCGGATCGACCGCTTCGTCTGCGACCTGAAGGAAAGCCAGTTCGGCCAAGGTCTGCACGTCTTCGGCGACGGGGAAGGCGAGACACGGGGCCTTCTTGCCGCGCTGAACGGCCAGCGCGTCGCCCCGGGCCCCGCAGGCTCTCCGCACCGGGGCCGCAGCGACGTGCTGCCCACCGGGCGCAACCTCTTCTCTGTCGATCCCCGCGCCGTCCCCTCGCGCAACGCCCATGCCCAGGGCGTGAAACTGGCCGAGGAACTGATCCGCCGCCACCTGCAAGATCACGGCGACTATCCGCGCGGGCTGGTGGTGGACCTCTGGGGCAGCGCCACCATGCGCACGGCGGGGGAAGAGTTCGCCATGGCCCTCCACCTCGCGGGCCTCGCGCCGAAGTGGGACGAAGGCTCGGCAAGGGTCTCCGGCTTCGAGATCCTCCCCCTCGCGCTACTGGGCCGGCCCAGGATCGACGTCACCCTGCGCGTCTCGGGCCTGTTCCGCGACGTGTTCCCGACGCTCGCCCAGCTCTTCGAGGCAGGCGCCGAGGCCCTCTCCCAGCGCGACGAACCCCCCGAGGACAACCCCTACACCACCCGTGCAGCGCGCGTCTTCGGCCCCAAGCCCGGCCTTTACGGCCTTGGCATGGGCACCGCCGCCGACACCTTCACCGACGAGGCCCGCGCCGCCGCCGGCGAAGCCTGGCTCAATGCCTCAAGCTGGGCCATCGGCCCCGACGGCCAGTCCACTGAGGCCCGCGAAGCGCTCGAAGCCCGCGTGCTGTCAGCCGACAGCTTCGTCCACGCTCAGGACCTCCCCGAAACCGATGTCCTGATCGCCGCCGACTACGCCGCGCACGAGGCCGGTTTCGCCGCTGCCGTCGCCAGGCTGGGCGGAGCCAAACCCACCCTCTACCACCTCGACGCCACCCGCCCCGATACCCCGCACGCCCGGACGCTGTCCGAGGAAATCGCCCGCGTCGTCCGCGCCCGGGCGGCCAACCCGGCATGGGCCGAAAGCATGATGCAGCATGGCTTCCGGGGAGGCGCCGAGATCGCCGCCACCCTCGACCACATGGCCGCCTTCGCCCACCTGGCCCAAGTCGTCCCGCCGCACCTTTTCGACCTCTACCACGAGGCCACCCTGGGCCGGGACGAAGTCCGCGACTTCCTCGCCCGCGAAAACCCCGCCGCCCTCGCCGCCATGGAAGACCTCTTTCGCCGCCTCCGCGACGCGGGCCTCTGGCAGACGCGCCGCAACTCCATTGCTGCCCGGCTGGATGGCGCGGCATGACCAAGCCCCTTCATCTGTCCGCAAATATCCCCGCCGGAGGCACCTCCGAGCCGGTTGCGCGCCCTTCGCGCGCAGAGGCGAGACAGAAGGCTTGCGCGCCAGCGCTCCTTCCATCACCCGCCACGCCCCGGGAGGCCGCCGCATGACCGCCTGGGAGATCAAGGGCTGGTGCCCCGGGGCGCTGCGCCCCATGCCATCCGGCGATGGCCTCGTCGTCCGCATCCGCCCGCCGATGGGCCGCCTGACCCCGGCACAGGCCGAAGCCATCGCACAAGCGTCGGAAACCCGCGGCAACGGTATCATCGACCTCTCCACCCGCGCCAATTTGCAACTGCGCGGCGTGACCGATGCCTCGCATCCGCGCCTCATCGACGACCTGCGCGCCGAGGGTCTGATCGACCCCGACATCGAGACCGAAACCCTCCGCAACCTCATCGTCACGCCCTTCCGCGACAACGAGAGCACGCAACTCGCCGCCACCCTCACATCCGCTCTTGCCCGGATGCCCCGCCTGCCGTCCAAGTTCGGCTTTGCCCTCGACACCGGACCGCGCCCGGTCCTGACGCAGGCCTCCGCCGACATCCGCGTCGAACGCAGCCCGGACGGCCGCCTGATCCTCCGCCCCGACGGCCACCCCCTCGGCCAACCCGTCACCGACCTCGCCACCGACGCCATCGCGATGGCCACCTGGTTCCTCTCCAGCGGCGGTGTCACCGATGGCCGCGGCCGCATGGCCGCCCTCGTCGCCCGCGGCATCGTTCCGCCGGGCTGCGCCCTCACCCCCGCCGAGCCGCTGCCGACGCCCGGGCCCGGCCTCCACCCGGACGGGGCCCTCGTTGCGCTTGCCTTCGGCCAGATGCGGGCCGAGACGCTGCACGCCCTTGCCGCCCTTGGCCACGAGATCCGCCCGACTCCCTGGCGCATGCTCCTGCTCGTCGGCGCGACCGATCTTCCGGCCATAGCCGGTCTCATCACCGACCCCTCGGAGCCGGTCCTGCGCATCACCGCCTGCACCGGTGCCCCCGGCTGCCCGCAGGCGCTGGGCGACACGCGGCACCTCGCCCGCGAGCTCGCCCCGCACCTCTCGCCAACCCAGTCCCTCCACATCTCCGGCTGTGCCAAGGGCTGCGCGCATCCCGGACCCGCCGAGACCACACTGATCGCCACCGGCCAGGGTTATGACCTGATCCGGAACGGCACCGCCCATGACACGCCCAGCCTGACGGGCCTCGCCCCGCAGGCGATCCTCGACCAGCTGAAGGCCACACATGCCCCACGTCTATGAAACTGACGGCGCCGCGATCTACCGGCAGAGCTTCGCCATGATCCGGGCCGAGGCCGACCTCGCCCGCTTCACGCCCGAAGAGGAAATTGTCGCCGTCCGCATGATCCACGCCGCAGGGATGGTCGAGCTTGCGCCCCATATCCGTTTCACCCCCGGCATGGCCATCGCCGCCAGGGCTGCGCTGGAAGACGGCGCGCCGATCCTTTGCGACGCCCGGATGGTCAGCGAGGGCATCACCCGCGCCCGCCTGCCCAGGGACAACGCGGTGATCTGCACGCTGCACGACCCTCAGGTCCCGGCTCTGGCAAAGGAAATGGGCAACACCCGCTCTGCCGCCGCGCTGGAGCTCTGGCGCCCGCACCTTGCGGGGTCCGTGGTCGCCATCGGCAACGCCCCCACCGCACTCTTCCACCTCCTGAACATGCTGGAAGACCCCGCCTGCCCCCGCCCCGCCGCGATCATCGGCTGCCCGGTCGGCTTCGTCGGCGCGGCCGAATCGAAGGACGCGCTGATGGCAGCCCCGCCCGCGCCCGCCCTGATCGTCAAGGGCCGCCTCGGCGGGTCGGCGATCACCGTCGCCGCTGTCAATGCCCTGGCATCGAGACAGGAATGATCATGCCCGTCCTGCCCGATCCGTGCCGCGCCCCCCACCCCTGTCCCCTCCCCACGGGGGGGAGGGGAAACGCCCCTGGCCGCCAGCACGCCCAGGTCAGACCGTTCATTGCCCCGACTTCCCCGACCCCGCGCCTCCCCTCCCCCGAGTGGGGAGGGGATGGGGGTGGGGGCCTCGCCCGCATTCAGAAGAGGTGCCGCACATGGGCCGCGTGATCTGTGCGGGCCTCGGCCCCGGCGACCCCGAGCTGATGAGCCTCAAGGCCGCC
>JBKBVC010000183.1:665-4916 GCA_046289805.1 Tabrizicola sp. | reverse complement strand
ACTTCAAGGACAGACGCGGCCGGTTCGGCCATTCAATACTCCCCGCGACGTTCTTAGGTCTTGTTATTGTTGGCTGATTTTTCAGCCTTGCAGCTTGTGGTTGTCGACGTCCCGTCAACTCTTTCCGATTCTCGGCCTTCTATCAATCCCGTTTCGATGTGCGATTCCAGACCATTCGTCTGGCATAATGACTGAACCTTGCGTCACTTTGCCAAATATTGACTTCGCATCGGCCCAGGGACAGGCTGGCCACCAAATGTAGTCATGGCAAGGGAAATGGCGATGACGACGCTGACGCCGCGTCAGATTCTGGATCGGCTGGTCAGTTTTCCGACCGTCAGCCGCGATTCCAATCTTGCGCTGGTCGATTGGCTGGAAAGTTACCTCGCGGGTCATGGGGTCCGCTGCTTTCGGCACTGGAACGAGGATCGCACGAAGGCCGCTGTGATCGCCCATTCCGGTCCCTGGGTTCCGGTGGCGGTGGTGCTGTCGGGCCATTCCGACGTGGTGCCCGTGGACGGGCAGGCCTGGTCCACGGATCCCTGGACCGTGGTGGAACGCGACGGACGGCTCTACGGGCGCGGGACCTGCGACATGAAGGGCTATGTCGCGCTGGCCGTCTGGGCCCTGGTCGAGGCGCAGGCGAGGGGGGTTGCGCGCCCCCTGCAACTGGCCCTGTCCTATGACGAGGAGGTGGGCTGCACCGGGGCCCCTCCGATGATCGAGACCATGCAGCAGGTCGTCCCCAAGGGCGAAATCGCGCTGATCGGCGAACCCTCGCGGATGAAGGTCATAACCGGGCACAAGGGCGGCACCGGCTATGCGGTGCATGTGAAGGGCTATGAGGTCCATTCCTCGCTGCTGCCGGAGGGAGTTTCAGCGGTGATGGAGGCGGCACGGCTGATCCAGTGGGTGAACGACCGCAATGCCGAATTCCAGGCCAGGGCCCCCGGGCCGGTCGGGGCGCGGTTCCGTCCGCCCTTCACGACGCTGCATGTCGGCCGGATCCAGGGTGGCACGGCGGACAACATCACCGCGGCAGACTGCCGCTTTGCCGTGGAAATGCGCTGCGTGCCGGATGACGACATCGCTGCCCATGCCCGGGCGTTCCGTGACGCCGCGATGGATCTGGACCGGGCACTGAAGGCGAGGCGTCCCGAGGCGGGGGTGCATCTGGAGAAGTTCTTCGATGTCTCGCCCCTGCGACCGGAGGTGGACGGGGCGGCCGAGGCGCTCGCGCGGGCGCTGACCGGGGACAATGCGACAGGCGTCGTATCCTATGGCACCGAGGCGGGCCAGTTCCAGGACGCCGGCTATTCGGCGGTGGTCTGCGGCCCCGGCGACATCGCCCAGGCGCATCAGCCGGACGAATATCTGGAGGTCAGCGAGTTCCAGGCCGGCCACCGGTTCATGGAGCGGCTTCTGGAGACCTGCGCATGAGCTTTCCGATTTCCGAAGCGTCGCCGGTCCGGTTCAGCGCGACCCTTCCGGCGCGTGCCGACGTGGTGGTGGTCGGCGGCGGTGTCATTGGCGTGATGACGGCGTGGTTTCTCCGCGAACGGGGCCTCTCGGTCGTGGTCTGCGAAAAGGGCCGGATCGCGGGCGAACAGTCGGGACGCAACTGGGGCTGGGTGCGTCAGCAGGGCAGGGATCCGGCCGAGTTGCCGATCATGGTGGAAAGCCTGTCGATCTGGAAACGGCTTGCGGCCGAGATGGGCGACCGCCTCGGGTTCCGGCAGACCGGCGTCCTGTATCTGGCGAAGACCGAGCGGGAGATCGCGGGCTTCGAGGCCTGGACCGAACATTCCCGCGCACATCAGCTGGACACGCGCCTTCTGACCGTAGCCGAGACGATGGCGATGCTGAAGGGCGCGGTGGCGCCGTGGAAGGGCGCGCTGTGGACGGCCTCGGACGCGCGGGCCGAGCCCTGGGTCGCTGTGCCGGCGCTGGCGGCGGTGGCAGAGGAGAAGGGTGTCGTCATCTGCGAGGCCTGTGCGGTGCGGGGGCTGGACCTGACCGCTGGCCGCGTGGCGGGCGTGGTGACCGAAGCGGGCCGGATCTCTTGCGACCATGTAGTCCTGGCCGCCGGGGCCTGGTCGCGGCTGTTCCTCGGGCAGCACGGAATCACGATTCCGCAGCTATCGGTGCTGGCTTCGGTCGCGGCGACCGAGCCGATGCCGGAGATCTTTCCGGGCAACGCGGCAGACGACGACTTTGCCTTCCGCAGGCGCGCGGACGGGGGCTATTCGATTGCCCCCGGCGCTCGGCACGACTTCTTCATCGGCAAGGCCTCCTTCCGCAGCTTTGGCGTCTATCTGCCGGTTCTCGGGAAGAGTTTCCGTTCCACGAACTTCCGGCTGGCCGCCCCGAAGGGCTTTCCCGACGCCTGGGGCACGCCGCGGCGCTGGGCGATGGACCAGCCCAGCCCCTTCGAGTGCCAACGGGTGCTGAACCCCGCGCCGAACCTGGCAACGCTGGCTGATGTGCAGGACAGTTTCGCGAAGGCCTTCCCCTCGCTCGGGCGGCCGAAACTGAAGGCGGCCTGGGCGGGGATGATCGACAGCCTGCCGGACGTGGTCCCCATCGTCGATCACGCGCCGATCCCTGGCCTGACCATCGCCACGGGGATGAGCGGTCACGGCTTCGGCATCGGGCCGGGCATGGGGCGCGTTGTGGCAGACCTGGTGACGGGGCGGCCCGTCGGCCACGACCTTGGCCGCTTCCGCCTGTCGCGCTTCAGCGACGGCAGCCGGATCGAGCCGGGGCCAAGCCTCTAGGCGACCTTGGCCGGATAGCCCGCCGCCTCAAGCGCCCTGAGCAACTCGGCGGTCGGCGCCGGGCCGGAGATGGAGACCATGCGGGCGGCAAGGTCGACTTTCACCTCCCCCGCTTGCGGGACCGCGGCAAGGGCGGCCTCGACGGTGGCCCTGCAATGGTCGCAGCTCATGTCGGGAACGGAAAGTGTGGTCATGGTCAGATCCTTTCTGTGTCTCATTGGGTTTTGGACCGCCGGACATGTCAAGGGCCGGCATCGAAGCTGCGACATCTCTGCCGATATGCCGGGAAATGCGTCGAATCAGATTTCCAAACCGCTTTAAAGCACTTAAATGGACTTAATGTTTGCGGTAACAGTCCGGTTCGAACCGCCGCCGCCCAATGCCTGCTTGACCGCGGTCCCGCGGCGCTTAGGCTTCCCAGGGAGAAGACCTTGCTGGATAGACCCTTGACCGACCTTAGCGTGACCCCGAACCTTTTGCAGGCCGACATCCTGCGCCACCTGACCTTCACGGTGGGCAAGGATGCCCCGCATGCCAGTGTGCACGACTGGCGCCTGGCGCTGAGCCATGCGATCCGCGACCGCATCGTCGAGCCCTGGTTCGCCTCGACCCGCCGCACCTGGGCCGAGGACCGCAAGCGCGTCTACTACCTGTCGATGGAGTTCCTGATCGGGCGGCTCCTCGAGGATGCGACGATAAACCTGGGACTTTACGACGCGGCGAACGAGGCGATGGCGGCGTTGGGCGTGGACCTCCGCGCGGTGATCGAAGACGAACCCGACGCGGCGCTGGGGAACGGGGGGCTCGGTCGGCTGGCGGCCTGCTTCATGGAATCGATGGCGACGCTGGGCTGCCCGGCCTATGGCTACGGCATCCGCTATGAACACGGGCTGTTCCGCCAGCATTTCGACCACGGCCGCCAGATCGAGACGCCGGAGAACTGGCTTGCCCAGGCCCATCCCTGGGAATTCGCCCGGCCGGAAAGCGCCTATACGGTGGGTTTCAAGGGCCATGTGGAAACCCGCGACGGCCGCGAGATCTGGTATCCGCACGAAACCGTGACGGCCGAGGCCTTCGACACCCCGGTGATCGGCTGGCAGGGCAAATGGGCCAACACGCTGCGGCTCTGGGGGGCAAAGGGGACGACGAACTTCGACCTCGAACGCTTCAACCGCGGTGACTATACGGCCGCCGCGGAACCAGAGACCCTGGCGCGGACCCTGTCCCGGGTGCTTTACCCGGACGACACCACCTATCAGGGCAAGGAACTGCGGCTGAAGCAGGAATTCTTCCTGACCTCGGCCGCTCTGCAGGACATCCTGCGCCGCTATCTCGCGGCTCATTCGGACCTGCGCGCCCTGCCGCGGCATGTCGCGATCCAGATGAACGACACCCATCCCGCCATCGCCGGGCCGGAACTGATCCGCCTTCTGTCGGACGAGCACGGGCTGCCCTTCGACGAAGCGCTGACCAT
>JBKBVC010000183.1:0-655 GCA_046289805.1 Tabrizicola sp. | reverse complement strand
GGGCCTGCCTGGGCTACACCAACCATACGCTTTTGCCCGAGGCGCTGGAACGCTGGGCGACTTATACCTTCGGCACCGTCCTGCCGCGCCACATGCAGATCGTCGAGCGGATCGACAGCTGGCATCGCCGCGCCTATCCGAACCGGCCGCACTATGTGGGCATCGTCAAGCACCAGGAAGTGCGGATGGGGGAACTCGCCTTCATCATGAGTCACAAGGTCAACGGCGTCTCGGCGCTGCACACGGAGCTGGTGAAGAAGACCCTGTTCCCGGAACTGAATGCGTTGCACCCCGGTCGGATCGTCAATCAGACCAATGGGGTGACCCCGCGCCGATGGCTGCGGATGGCGAACCGACCTCTGTCGGCGCTGATCACCGAGACGATCGGCGCAGGCTGGGAGGCGGACCTCGACCGCCTGCGCGAACTGGAGCCGCACATCGCCGACAAGGGATTCCGCGAACGGTTTGCCGCCGCCAAGCGCCAGAACAAGGTGGCTCTGTCGAACTGGATCGGCCGCGAGATGGGGGTCCAGGTCTCGCCCGACGCGCTGTTCGACGTGCAGGTCAAGCGCATCCACGAATACAAGCGTCAGCTTCTGAACATTCTGGAGACAATCGCGCACTGGCACCGGCTGCGCTCGGACCCGAAGGGACC
>JBKBVC010000182.1:0-4921 GCA_046289805.1 Tabrizicola sp. | reverse complement strand
GCCTGCTCGAGACCGGGCAGGCGCTGGTCGAATGTTTTCAGGCCGCCGGCAGCACCTGCACCATCACCGGCTGCTGCCGCCTCAAGGCGCGGTTGCGCAGCGCCGAGGCCGCGTTCTACGCCGACCTTGACCGCGCGACCCTGGCCGACGTGGCCTTGCCGCCGATGCAAAGGGCGATACCGGCATGATCGCGCATCTTACCCCGACCGAGCGCCGTATTGCCATGGTCCTCGCCATCGGCCTGGCCCTTCTGGGGCTGACCATGGCCGCCACAGGAAAGCACGACCCGAGGCGGTGCACGGCTTCATGGCGCTGGCCCTCGGGGTCGGCCTTGTGTTTGCGGTGGGCGGCACGCTGGAGGAACCCGCCCCCGATCCGGCCCGGCTGACGCGCTACTACGACGATCCGATCAAGGTGGGCATCGTTCTGGCGATGATCCGGGGCGTGTTCGCCATGGGTGTAGGGCTTTGGGTCGCGGCGCTGATGGTCTGGCCCGATGCCACCTTCGGGCAGGCGTGGTCCGGCTATGGCCGCCTGCGCCCTGTCCCTACGACCGGGGTGATCTTTGCCTTCGGCGGCAATGCCCTGATCGCCACCTCGCTTCATGTCATGCAGCGCACCTGCCGGGCGCGGCTGGCCGATCAGCTCAGCCCATGGGTCGTGCTGGTTGGCTACAACCTGTTTCTGGTCTGGGCGGTGTCGGGCTATTTCATGGGTGTCACACAGTCCAAGGAATATGCCGAACCGGAATGGTATGCCGACGAGATGATCGCCAACGCCCCGCGCGACGCGCTGGCCCAGACGCGGCCCGACAGTGACGCCGCCGAAGGGGTGATCGCGCGTTATGGCGAGGCGACGACCCTGCGCCCCTTCTCGGGCAGCGATCGGCTGACGGAAATGGACGCGCTGGTGGCCGATCTGCAGGTGCCGGGTCAGTTGACGCAGGCGCCCCATGCGCAAGGGGCCACACCATGACGCATGACTTCGCGCTGTTTCTGGCCAAGACCTTCGGGCTTTTTTACCTGATGGGGTTTTTCATCCTGACCGTGGTCCACACCTACCGGCCGTCGCGCAAGGCCCGGGCGGACCGCGCGGCGCGGTCGATCCTTGATGCGGAGGACCGGCCATGTCCGTGACCGAACGGGATCCCCTTTCGGGCTATGCCACCACGGGGCACGACTGGAACGGTATCAGGGAACTGAACGCGCCGGTGCCGCGCGTCGTGCTGTGGTTTCTTGCGGTGACGCATATTTATGCGGTGGTCGCCTGGATGCTGTTCCCGACCTGGCCACTGGGTGCGACCTACACGAAGGGCCTTCTGGGCGGTGATCAACAGACCGCCGTTGCCGCCGATATCGCCGCCGCAACTGCCGCGCGGGCCGGCTGGTTGACAGCCATGGCGACGCAGGATTTCGGCACCATCCGCGCCGACCCCGATCTGATGGCGCGCGCCATGGCCTCCGCGGCCCCCCTGTTCGGACAGAACTGCCGGGTCTGCCACGGCGCCGGTGGCGTGGGCGGCGCCGATTTTCCGCGCCTGTCCGATGACATCTGGCTCTGGGGCGGCACGGCCGAGGAGATCTGGGCGACCCTGCGCTACGGCATCAAAGCGACCGATCCCGACACCCGTGTCGCCCAGATGCCGGCCTTTGGCCGGGACGGGCTGCTGACCCGGCCCGAAATTGCCGTGCTGACCGACTGTGTCCTGACCCTTGGCAAGGGCGTGATCCCCGATGATCCGTCCGAGGGGGCAGCGCTGTTCGAGGCGAATTGCGCCGGCTGTCACGGCGAGGACGCGCGCGGGCTGGAAGGCACCGGCGCACCGAACCTGACCGACGCCGACTGGATCTATGGCGGCGATGCCGCGACTATCCGCATGACCCTGTTGAACGGGCGTCAGGGTGTCATGCCTGCCAGGGATGGTCGGCTGTCGGACGCCGAGATCCGCATGATGGCGCTTTATGTCGAGGGCCTTTCCACACCGGGGGCCGGGGATGCGCGATGATCCTGCCATCCCGCATCCTTGTCTTTCTGGCCGTTCTGGCGGCCCTGGCGCGGGTGATTGGCGCGAACTGGCAACTTGTCGATCCGGCCCATCGCTCGCAACCGGGATGCGTGCAGGTCGCGCCCGACCGGGCGGCGGCGAAACCCGGCTGCTGAAAAGGCCACGTCATGCTTGAACCCCGACCAGTCGTTGAACCCGGACTGGCCGCGCCCGACCGGTTCGCGCGCGACCTGCCAAGCGGTGCCGCGCTTGGCTGGCTCTCGGCCGGTTGGCCGGATCTGCGCGACCGCCCCGCACCCAGCCCGATCTACGGCCTTGCGGTGTTCGTCCTGTCGGCCTGTGTCGTTCTGGGCCTGATCCGGGCTGGCCTGCCCTGGCTGATCTTTCCGGCGCTGTCCGGCTTTCCGGTTGCGGGTCCGCTGCTGGCCATCGGGCTTTACGACAAAAGCCGCAGGCGGCACGACGACACCCCAGCGACACTGACGCAGATGCTGGCGGTGCGCCCTGCTTCGGGCGGGCAACTGATGTTCGCGGGGCTCTTGTCCTGCTTGCTGGTGATGCTGTGGCTGCGCGCGGCGGACCTGCTTTATGCGCTGTTCTTCGGGATGCTGCCGTTTCCGGGCTTCGACCAGATCATGGCCCAACTCCTGACCACCCCGCGCGGTTGGGCGCCGATCGTCACCGGATCGGCCATCGGCGGCTTGTCTGCGGGCTTCGCCATGGCGATCATCCTGTTCTCCATTCCGATGCTGCTGGAGCGTCGCGTCGATGCCCTCACCGCGCTTGGCACGTCGTTTGCGATCACCATGCAGAACCTGCGCGCCGTGCTGCCCTGGGGCGCGATCGTGACGCTGGGCTTTGCCCTGTCGGCCGCAACCGGGCTTGTGGGCCTGATCGTGATTTTTCCGCCGCTCGGGCATGGAACCTGGCACGCCCGGGTCGCCCTGCGCCCGCCCGAGGAATCTGGCGCATGAATTATATCTTCCTCATCCCCGTGTCCATCGGCCTTGGCCTGACCGGGCTTGGCGCGTTTTTCTGCGCAATGCGACATGACCAGTATGACGACCTGGCCGGGGATGCTGCCCGTATCCTGACCGCACCGGACAGACCCATCATGCCGCCACCTTCTGAGGAGACCGAACATGGACAACTGTCTGCCGACGCGGCCCACCCCGACCCCGACCGAAGGCTATGACCTGGCGATCGAGCTGGCGCGCATGACGATCAAGAAAACCCAGGCCGACCCGGCGGTGCGCGAGCGCCTGCGCCCGGATTATGCCGAAAACGCCGATTCCCTGATTTCGGTCAGCGCCGTGGTCGCCACTCATTTCGCCACCATCGCCGCCGCCAAGGGCTACTGGCGCGGCTGACCATGGCCGTCACCTTCACCGCGCAAGGGTTCGAGGTTGACGCAGCCGCGGTCGCAGCGGCCTTTGAGCTTGACCCGGCGAGCTTGCGCGAAATGATGCGCGCGGGCGAGGTGGCAAGCCTGTGCGAAAAGGGCGAAGGGGTCGATGCGGGCCGCTTCAGACTGATCTTTCGCCATGCCGGACGGGTGCTGCGGCTGACGGTGGACGGCGACGGCCACATCCTGACGCGCGCGACATTCGACTCCCCCCGTTCCACCGGGCGCGCGCATCGTCCGCAAGTCCAGGCCACCGACTGGCTCTGTTGCACAGACTTCGTGAAGGATTCACCTTGTAAGTCCAGCGTGATAGCTGGAGGTCGTCCGCAGGCCGAACGCTCCGGGCTACAAGGCCCTGAAGTGGCCTGCGTATGACCGGGCGCTCGAGCGCCGCGGATCGCTGACGATCTGGTTTGATCCGGGGATGGCGTCGGCTGCGAGGCCTATCGGCAGGCGTGGGCGACAGCGCGTCTACAGCGATGCCGCCATCCAGACCTGCCTGACGATGAAGGGGCTGTTCGGCATGGTCGGCATTGGAGCGCCATCGGTCCGAGCGACAATGTCGACGCGGCAAACGACCGGGTTCGTCGAGAGCCTGCTTTGCCTGATCGGCCTGGATCGGGACGTGCCGGATTTCAGCACCCTCAGCCGTCGCCAGAAGGCGCTTGCGGCGAACATCCCGCATCGGGGGGCGCAGGGTCCGCTGCATCTCTTGATCGAGAGCACAGGGGTCAAGGCGGAGGGGGAAGGCGAGCGGCATGCACGCAAGGATGGCGGTCGCAAACGTCGCATATGGCGCAAGATCCATCTGGGGATTGACGCGGAAATGCTGGAGATCAGGGCGGTCGAGGTCACCAGCAGCGATGTCGGGGATCGGCATCTTGCTCGGCGGGATCGCCGCGAGCCCGCGGATGTGGGTGGCGCTGCGCTACGGCGCCATAGTCCTCGCCGTGCTCCTGTTTCTGCTTTCCCTTCGGCGGTCCGGCGAACGACCAGAACGCCTTGCCGAACGCCTTGAGACAACGGAGAAGGTCAATGATGTCCAGCGCCGGATGCGGGAAGTCCTCGCGATCGCGACGAGTTTGCTGACCGCCTGCGCCACGGTCGGTTCCGAGCCGCGCCTCGCGACCGCCTGTCCGCCCGTGGTGGAGCACAGCGGCGCGCTGCGGGCGCACGTCATGGATGAAGCGGCAAGGCTGCCAGCAGGATCGGTCATCGTCGCGATGACGAACGATTACAGCGTTATGCGGCATCAAGCCCGGGCGTGCCGAGGGTTCTGGCATGAGCGGGCGCGCTTCATCCCGGCGCAGTCGTCAGTGACAGTCTCAACACTGTCTGAGAAACACCGAGAATAATTAACTTGTTACCATCGTAACAGTAGATGGTTCGCATGCAGAATATCGTCTGGCTCCTGCTGACCTACAAGGTCCCACCCGAACCCGCGGCGCGGCGGATCGCCGTCTGGCGCAAGCTGAAGGGCATGGGGGCGGTCTATCTGCAGAACGGCGTGT
>JBKBVC010000181.1:0-4944 GCA_046289805.1 Tabrizicola sp. | reverse complement strand
GGCTGGCTTTCACAACGATCCCTATGACGGTTCGGGCGGCTCTGCCCTATATGTGGCGGAATCGGATACAATCTGTCGCCAAATGAGCACAGACCCGACGCAGCATTTGACTTAAACTGCCACAGTCCTGCCCTGCTTGCCGATGAATTATGGGACATCGACCATAGGACGCCCAAGATGGATAAGACGATCCGCATTTTGAAGAAACTTGGTCTTGGCCGTGCTCGCAAGACCGAAGACGACACTCCGTTCGAAAAGCGCCTGAAGAAGGTGACGCGCATCCGCGTGGTCAATCAGCAGGGGCTTGGCGGCCCGGTGTTCAAAAGCCGACAGCCAGAGACGGAAGTCTGAGGCCCGTCATCAGGTCGCGCAGTTCCTGTCGGGCCGCGATGTTCGACAGGTTCAACTGATCGACGCCGGTGTCCTTCAGATCCAGAAGCGTGAGGCCGCGCGGAAAGAGTTCGCGGAAGATCACGCGCTCGGAAAACCCGTTCAGCACACGAAAGCCGATGCGCCGCGACAGCTCCTCCAGCGCGGCGCCGACCTTCCTCTTGTTGTGCATCGCCTGCGTGCCGAGACGGTTGCGGACGACGATCCAGTCGATCGGCTGCAAGCCTGCCTGCGCCCGCATCTGCCGCGCGCTCCAGACCATCTCGGAATAGATCGAGGGGCCCTTGATCCGGCCCGTGACCGGATCGACGCGGGCGAGCAGGTCGAAATCGACGAAACTGTCGTTCAGGGGCGTGATGAGTGTGTCGGCCAGCGTGTGGGCCACCTGGGACAGTCGGGTGTGGCTGCCGGGGCAGTCGATGACGATATAGTCCATCTCGGCGTGCATCGCCTCGATGGCGCGTGACAGGCGCAGGTCCTGGGCGTTCTCGCCCTCTCCGACGGTGGCGGGATCGACCTCGGGCAGGTCGCGGTAATCGGGCGTGGGAAGGTTCAGGCCCGCCTTGGCCATGTAGGCGCGGCGGTTCTCGATATAGCGGCCGAAGCTTCTCTGCCGCAGGTCGAGATCCAGGGCGCCGACCTTCTGGCCCAGCCGGGAAAGTGCTGTGGCCACATGCATGCAGGTGGTGGACTTGCCCGAGCCGCCCTTTTCGTTCCCGACGACGATGATCCGCGCCATTGTGTTCCCTGTCCCGTCTTCCGGGCACTTTCTATGCGGGGACCAGGGCAGGGGGAAGCGGGATTCAGCTGCGGGCGGGCGCCGATTTCTTCAAGGAAATCGGGCTTAAACCTACAAGCGCCCCGGCCCGGCGGTCTTGAAAACTCCGGGCACCCGGACTGGACCGGGGCGTGCCTTTCGGCACGCCCCCGCATCGGCGCCCTGGCGGGGATCAGAACCCCAGACCAGCGTACTTGCTCTTGAACTTCGACACACGGCCGCCGGTGTCCATCAGCTTGGCCTGCTGGCCGGTCCAGGCCGGATGCGCCAGCGGGTCGATGTCCAGCGACATGATGTCGCCTTCCTTGCCCCAGGTCGAGCGGGTCAGGTAGGTCGTTCCATCGGTCATCTTGATGGTGATCGTGTGATAATCGGGATGGGTGTCGGCCTTCATCGTCCCGCTCCTTACTCGGCTTTTTCTTTGTAGTTCGCGATTTCCGCGATCCGGGCAGACTTGCCGCGGCGGGCACGCAGGTAATACAGCTTGGCGCGGCGAACCTTGCCGCGGCGGACGACCTCGATGGAGTCGATGTTGGTCGAGTAGAGCGGGAAGACCCGTTCAACGCCTTCGCCGAACGAGATCTTGCGGACGGTGAACGAGGCACCGAGCGTCAGACCGCCCTTGCGGCCGATGCAGACGCCCTCATAGGCCTGCACGCGCGAGCGCGAGCCTTCGGTCACCTTGTAGCCGACGCGGATGGTGTCGCCGGCCTTGAAATCCGGGATGGTCTTGCCGAGGGCGGCGATCTGCTCCGCCTCGAGCTGCGCGATGAGGTTCATGCGCCAGTCTCCAATCTAGCCTGCGGTGTTTCCGCAGAGGTGATGCCGCGCCAGAGCTTCCGGTCTTCGTCCGGGTCCCCCCTGGTTGCCCAGGAAGCCCGCCGCAGGTGGCGCCTGCTTTTCTGCTGTGCCGTCCCCCTGCGATAACCCTGCGGAAGAAGGCAGGCCGGCAAGGGGAATCGGGTCCGAAGGGCTGTGGGCCCCGGACCGGGCGCGTATAGGGGCAAGGGGCGCGCGGGTCAAGAGGCGGGAAGGCTCTACCGGCCCCGCTTTTCCCAAAGATCTGGGCGGCGCGCACGCGTCAGTTCCTCGGACCGGGCGCGGCGCCATCTGGCGATCTCGGCATGATTGCCCGATTGCAGGACGGCGGGGATCTCCTGCCCCTCCCAGACCGCGGGCCGGGTGTATTGCGGGTGTTCCAGAAGCCCGTCGGAAAAGCTTTCCTCCTCGGTCGAGGCGGCATTGCCCAGCACGCCCGGCAACAGCCGGACGGTTGCGTCCAACACGGCCTGCGCCGCGATCTCGCCCCCGGTCAGGACGAAGTCGCCCAGGCTGATCTCTTCGATCTGGTGGTGGTCAAGGACGCGCTGGTCCACCCCCTCGAACCGGCCGCAAAGCAGGGTCAGACCATCCCCCTTCGCAAGGCGGCGGGCAGTATCCTGAGTGAAGGGCGTGCCGCGGGGCGACAGGTAGATCACCGGCCAGCGGGCGCGATCGACGGGCGTGCCGATGCGGGCGTGACGCAAGGCGGCATCCACGACATCCGGGCGCAGGACCATGCCGGCGCCGCCGCCGGCGGGCGTGTCATCGACATTGCGGTGCTTGCCTTCGCCGAACTGGCGCAGGTCGATCGCCTCCAGCTGCCAGAGCCCGAAATCCAGCGCCTTGCCGGTCAGCGACAGGCCAAGGGTGCCCGGAAAGGCCTCGGGGAACAGGGTGATGACCTTGGCGGTGAAGGCGCCCTTCACCAGCCGCGGTTCCTCCATGAGGTCGCGGGGCTGAAGCGTCGGCCGGACCTGGAGGCGGCCATGGCTCTTCGGAGTTGCGGGGGCGTCGTCGGACATGCGCCGGGATTAGCGCGAATGGCCCGTCCGGGAAAGCCCCGGATCAGGCCCGGCGCACGCGGCGCTGGCGGAAGGCGACAGGCTCGGCCCTTGCCTGCGGTTCTTCCTCGTCCGCCGCAGAGCCCGAGGCCATCGCGACGGCTCGGGCCAGGGCCCGAAGGCCTTCGCGCAGGTCGGCTTGCAGATGCGCAGGCAGGTCCGACTCCGGCACCTCTGCCGCCGCGGCTGCGCGCAGTTCGGCCGGCGTCGGGAAGTCATCTGCGCGGTTGGGAAACGCAGCGATCAGGGCCATCGCTCGGGGAACGTAGAGGCGCAGGAGGTCGAGATTGCCATTGGCAATCGCAAATGCCTTTGCCATCGAGCCCGAGATCTGACCCGGAGCGACGATCTCCGGCTCGGTCGCCCAAAGCATCAGGCCGCGGCGCAGGGCGGCATGGCTGCGGTCGGGCTTTGCCAGCGCCGCAGTCAGCGCGTCCAGCCGCAATTCCGCCGTGGGCACGTCGAGGACCTTCGCGACGGCTTCCGTGACCTGGGCGTCGGGGGCGTCGTCGGGAAGGTTGAGCAGCGGGATGACCGCCATCGCCGCCATGCCGACCGCATTCTCGGCATGGGCCGCCTCGGCCTCATCATCGAGGAAATAGCCGAGGCTGGCAGCCTCGCGCGAATCCCACAGCATGCGGCAGAGCGGGATCGCGATGAACGAGATCGACAGCGGCAGGACCGGATTGACCGCAAGGGCATTGATGCCGGCAAGCCCGCCAAGCCCGCTGCCGATGCCGAACAGCACGGCCACGAGGACGATCTGCGACAGCACCTGGGCCAGGGCGGCAAGCAACGCGCTGCCGGTCAGCCATTCCTCGGGCGAAGAGGGCCATTGTTCGGGCCGAAGCACCATGAGCCAGACGACGAAGATCGCGGTGAAGGGGGCAACCATGGTCCAGCCAAAGCCGCAAAGCCCGGCGACCAGCGGCCCGAGGTAGAGAAGTGCCGTCGCACCCTTCACAAGGCGCATGCGCGTGAACATGACCCACCCTTTCGCTTGTGCCTGACACGGGACAGGCCCGGGTCGGCGGCTCAGTCCGACTCGTCTGGCAGATCGACGACGATCCGTCTCGCTGCCAGGTCGACATTGGGGACGATTGCCGCGGTAAAGGGCAAAAGCAGGGCCGATTTATGACGGTTGGTCGATATTTCGAGGATGTCGCCCGCCCCATGGTTGTAGATGGCGGTAATCTTGCCGATCAGCTCTCCGCCCGTGTCGAAGGCGGAAAGGCCAATGAGATCGGCATGATAGAACTCGTCGTCGGGTAGCGAGGGCAGCCGGTCGCGCGCCACGAACAGGCTGGTGCCGCGCAGGGCGTCCGCCTGCTCCTTCGTGGCGATTCCCCGGATGCGCGCGGCGAATCCGCCGGTGATCGGACGGGTCAGGGTGATGTGGAACTCGCGCTTGCCGTCCTCCGACGACAGGGGGCCGTAGCTGGCGATGTCGCTGGGCTCGGAACAGAAGGACTTGAGCCGCACCTCGCCGGTAACGCCGAAGGCGCCGGCAATCGCGCCGATGCAGATGCGGTCGGACATGTCAGCGTGTCTCCAGATGCAGGGACGCGGATCGCGACTCCCACCCTGCGCGTTCCAGTTCGGGCACGGTATCCTCCTGTTCCGGCCAGCCGATGCAGAGATAGGCGATGAAACGCCAGCCATCGGGCACGTCAAGATCGCGGGACAGCCGCTGCGGATCGAGGATCGAGACCCAGCCGAGGCCGAGACCCTCGGCCCGCAACGCGAGCCAGAGGTGGATGATCGCACCGACCACGGAATAGGCACGGGTCTCGGGCATGGATCCAGCCCCGAGGCCGGCGCCCTTCGTTGTCGTTTCGTCGCAGAAGACCGCCAGATGGATCGGAGCCTCGACCATGCCCGACAGTTTCAGCC
>JBKBVC010000180.1:0-4958 GCA_046289805.1 Tabrizicola sp. | reverse complement strand
TTCTCGGCGCCCGCGTAGATGTCGCTGAACAGGGGCAGCATCCCGTGCAGGTGGTCGACCGAATAGACCTCGGTCTTGCGCGAGGCGCGGCGGTCGAGCACGTCGCGGGCGGGCTGCATCTTGCCGTCGGGGCCGCGCTCGGGGTCGAGGAGGAAGAATTCCAGCTCGAAGGCTCCGGCGGGGTGGAGGCCATCCTGCGCCAGAAGGTCCACCTGGCGTTGCAGGGCGTGGCGCGGGTCCGAGGTCATCGGCGCGCCGTCGAGCGTGTACATCGACATGAACACCTCGCCGCGCGGGGGCTGGGTGTTGTGAAGCGCCTTCAGCGTGCCTGGGATCGGCCAGGCGCGCAGGTCGCCGTCGCCCTGATCCCAGATCAGGCCGGTTTCGTGCACATCCTCGCCGCAGATGTCGAGGCCGAGGATGGAAATCGGCAGATGGCGGCCGTTGTTGTAAAAAGACAAAAGCTCATGCCGCCGGATGATCTTTCCCCGGCCAATTCCGTTGGCGTCGTGCAGGATGATGTCAAAAGCCTCGATCTCGGGATGGGCTTCGAGAAAGGCTTCCGCCTCGGCGGCTGTGGAACCGGAGGGGCTGGTCGTGGTCATGGTCAGGCTGCCTGGAAAAGGTCGGAGAGGATGGCGTCGAAGCTGGCGAGCAGGCGGTCGACCTGCGCCTTCTTCGTCGCCGGGCTGATGAGCATCATGTTGTGGAAGGGCGCGATGAGAGTGCCGCGGTTGATGAGGCCGGTATGGATCGCGGCCTCGACCTGCGGCTGGTGGGCGAGGGCCGCCTCGGTCCCGTTGTTCAGGGGGCCGGGGGCGCAAATGAATTCCACCCGCGCGCCGACGCGGACGACGTGCCAGGGGGCGCTGTGCCGCTCGATCGCCTTGCGCAGACCGGCGGAGAGGCGTTCGGCCAGTTTCTCCATATGGGCGTAGTTTTCGGGGGTCATCACCTCGGACAGGGTGGCGACCAGGCAGGCGAACTGCATCGGGTTCGCCGACAGGGTCGTGCCCATGCCGGTGCGGCCGGGCTCGCGCCGGGCATCCGCCTCCTCGTAGCGCTTCGCGGTCTCGTCGGTGAGGCCCCAGACTGCGGTGGGCATGCCGCCCGCCACGCATTTGCCGACGACGAAGATGTCGGGGCGCAGCGAATGGACGCGGGTATAGCCGCCGAGACCTGATGAGATGGTATGCGTCTCGTCCAGGATCAGAAGCGCGCCGTATTTCAGCGAGAGCTGCCGTAGGCCGTCATGAAAGCCCGCGTGCGGCAGCACCATGCAGGAGTTGGTCATCACCGGCTCGGTCAGGATGGCGGCCACGTCGCCCCGGGCCAGCGCGGCCTCGACCCCGGCGAGGTCGTTGAATTCGCAGGCGACGGCGGTCTGCGACAGGTCGTTGACCTGGCCGAGGAGCCCCGGCGCGTTCACCGTGCGGCCGTTTTCCAGCACGACGAAGGTGTCGTCCACCGTGCCGTGGTAGCAGCCGTTGAACACCAGCACCTTCGGCCGCCCGGTGATTGCCCGGGCGACGCGCAGGGCAAAGCGGTTGGCATCGGTCGCGGTGGTGGCGATCTGCCAGCGGAAGGGGCCGAACCGCTCGGTCAGGAGGCGCCCGGCTTCCAGCGCCGCCTCGGTGGGCAGCATGTAGGTCAGGCCGCGGCGGGCCTGATGGCGGATGGCGCGGGCCACGGGCCGCGGGGAATGGCCGAACATGGACCCGGTATCGCCCAGGCAGAAATCGTCGAGCGTGATGCCGTCGATGTCCTCGATCCGCGCGCCATGCGCCTTTGCGACTAGCGGCAGATGCGGCATCGGCCAGTCGGCCATCCAGTGCATCGGCACGCCGCCGAGGAAATGCCTCGCGCCGGTCTCGAGCGCCTTCGCGGCCTTCGGGCGGGACTTGGCATAGGTCGCAGCCTCGCGCGCGGCAAAGGCGGCCAGGCGGTCGGTGCGGATACCGGCGATGAGGTCGTCAGGCATGGGCGTCGTCCATAGTCTGCTGCCCGTTTATGCGACGGAATTTGATCAAAAGGCAAGCGGCGGCGCGTCCTGCGTCTTCGGCTTACCCGCGCACGGGCTGGCGAGGAGAGGCGAAGCCAACGACGAGCGCCGCGGTCAGGCCCAGCGGCCCTCGAAATCCTCGGGCACCAGGAGGTTGTGGCGGCCCATCGCCTTGACGTCCTTTTCGCCGCAGAGCGCCATGGTGATGTCCATCTCCTTGCGGATCACCTCCAGCGCGGCGGTCACGCCTGCCTGGCCCATGGCCCCGAGCCCGTGGATATAGGCCCGGCCGATCATCGTGCCCTTCGCCCCCAGCGCCAGCGCCTTCAGCACGTCCTGGCCCGAGCGGATGCCGCTGTCGAGCCAGACCTCGGTCCGGTCGCCGATGGCGCGAACGATGGAGGGCAGCATGCGGATCGAGGAGAGCGCGCCGTCCAGTTGCCGCCCGCCGTGGTTCGAGACGATCACGGCGTCGGCGCCGAGATCGGCGGCCAGCCGCGCGTCGTCGGGGTCGAGCACGCCCTTGAGGATGAACTTCCCCTTCCACTGGTCGCGAATCCGGGCGACCTTCCGCCAGTCGAGCTGAGGATCGAACTGTTCGTTGGCCCAGGCAGTCAGATCGGCAAGCTTCGTCACGCCCTTCACATGGCCGACGATGTTGCGGAACTGGCGGCGCGGGGTTTTCAGCATCCCCAGCGACCAGCGCGGCTTCAGCGCCATGTTGATCAGGTTCGGGATGGTCGGCTTCGGCGGGCTGCTCAGGCCGTTCTTCAGGTCCTTGTGGCGCTGGCCGAGAATCTGGAGATCCAGCGTCAGCACCAGCGCCGAGCATTTCGCCGCCCGGGCGCGTTCGATGATCGCATCGACGAAATCCTCGTCCTTCATGACGTAGAGCTGGAACCAGAAGGGCTCGGGGCTGTGGGCGGCCACGTCCTCGATCGAACAGATCGACATGGTGGACAGCGTGAAGGGCACGCCGAATTTCGCCGCGGCGCGGGCGGCGTGGATCTCGCCATCGGGGTGCTGCATGCCGGTCGATCCGACCGGGGCGAGCGCGACGGGCATCGTGACCTTCTGCCCGGCCATTGTGCTTTCCAGCACGCGGTTGGTCAGGTCGCGCGCGACGCGCTGGCGAAAGCGCAGCAGGGCGAAGTCGGACGTGTTCTCGCGGAAGGTCTGCTCGGTATAGCTGCCCGACTCGCAATAGTCCCAGAACATCTTCGGCGTGCGCTTGCGGTGCAGCCGCTTGAGGTCCTCGATGCAGGTGATGACGGGCATGGGCGCCTCCCGGGATTGGTCAGATCGTGTTACCAATCTCCGGGGGGTGCGGCAAGTCCCGGCTCAGGCGGAATGGGCGCCGTCGGACAGGGCCTTGACCTTGGCCAGCACCTCGGCCACCGGGACGCCCGCGCCGATGTCCTTGACGATGGCCGAGCCGACCACGCAGCCGTCGGCCACGCCGGCAATGGCGCGGGCGGCCTCGGGCGAGGTGATGCCGAAGCCGACGATCACCGGCAGGTCGGTGGAGCGCTTGATCCGCGCCACCTCGGGGCCCACCTCGCCGGCCTGGGCGGCGGCGGCCCCGGTGATCCCTGTGATCGAGACGTAGTAGACGAATCCGCTGGTGTTCTGCAGCACCTTGGGCAGGCGCTTGTCGTCGGTGGTCGGGGTGGCGAGGCGGATGAAGTTGAGGCCCGCCTTCTGGGCGGGGATGCAGAGCTCGTCATCCTCTTCGGGCGGAAGATCGACGACGATGAGGCCGTCGATTCCGGCCTCGGTCGCGTCCTTCAGGAAGCGGTCCACGCCGCGGGAGTAGATCGGGTTGTAGTAGCCCATGAGGACGATGGGCGTGGTCTGGTCCTTGGCGCGGAAGGCGCGGACCATGGCGAGGACCTTGTCCATCGTCATGCCGCCTTCCAGCGCGCGCTGGCCCGCGGCCTGGATCGTCGGGCCGTCGGCCATCGGGTCGGTGAAGGGCATCCCCAGTTCGATGATGTCCACGCCCGCCGCCGGCAGGCCCTGCATCACGGCAAGGCTTGTTGCCTCATCGGGGTCGCCGCCCATGATGTAGGCGACGAAGGCCTTCTTCCCCTGCGACCGCAGCCGCGCGAAGGTGTCGTCGATCCGTGTCATGGCATCCCCCTTGTCAACGGTTCCATCTGCCATGGGGCGCGCGGGGAAATCAATGGGGGCCGCTTGATCCTTGGGGTCTGCGCCCGTAGAAGCGGCGCGGTCGCCAATGGAGGGTCGCATGGGTTTCAGGATGGGCATCGTCGGGCTGCCGAACGTGGGCAAGTCCACGCTCTTCAACGCGCTGACCCGGACGGCGGCGGCGCAGGCGGCGAATTATCCCTTCTGCACCATCGAGCCGAACGTGGGCGAGGTGTCCGTCCCGGACGCGCGGCTGGAAAAGCTGGCGGCCATCGCCGGATCGAAGCAGATCATCCCGGCGCGGATGACCTTCGTCGACATCGCGGGCCTGGTGCGGGGCGCGTCGAAGGGCGAGGGGCTGGGCAACCAGTTCCTGGCCAACATCCGCGAATGCGACGCCATCGCCCATGTGCTGCGCTGTTTCGAGGACGGCGACATCACCCATGTCGAGGGCCGGGTGGACCCGGTGGCCGATGCCGAGACCATCGAGACCGAGCTGATGCTGGCCGATCTTGAATCGATCGAGCGGCGCCGGGCGAACCTTGCGCGCAAGCTGAAGGGGGGCGACAAGGAGGCCGCCGATCAGGACCGGCTGCTTGCCCTGGCCCAGAAGGCGCTGGAGGAGGGCAGGCCCGCCCGCAGCGTGACAGTGGCCGAGGACGACCGCAAGGCATGGCGGATGCTGCAACTGCTGACCGCCAAGCCCGTGCTTTACGTCTGCAACGTCGAGGAGGCCTCGGCCGCCTCGGGCAACGCGCAGTCGGCGCGGGTCGCCGAGATGGCGGCGGCGCAGGGCGCGGCCTCG
>JBKBVC010000179.1:0-4960 GCA_046289805.1 Tabrizicola sp. | reverse complement strand
AGCGAGGCGACGGGGCGGCGGTTCAGGTCCATGGGCTGTCCTTCAGGCGGTCAGAAGACCGAGGCGAAACGGTCGGGAAGGCGGTAGAGCGCCTTGGTGCGCCCGCCGCCGAAGAAGGTGATCTTGCCGTCGTGCAGGTGCTCTTGTTCCTCGATCATCCGCTTGCGGAACTCGGGCAGCTCGGCGTCCTCGCGTTCGGCAACGCCTTTGGACAGCTTCAGGAAGGTCTCCAGATCCTTGCCCCAGGCCTTTCCCACCTCTTTCGGGTCGCGGTCCCCGGTCATGGTCGCCCGCATGTCCTTGCGGCCGGCCAGGCGTTCCGTGACCATGTCGTAGTCGAAGAAGCGCAGGTGGATCAGGTAGAGATGCGGGTCCAGCACGCGCGGCTGGTGGCTGTTCGCATGCCCGCCGACGGTAAAGCCGGTCTCCTTCCGCAAGACGCAGGGCTTGGAATAGTTGGCATTGGCGCGGAACACCCGGCGGCGCGACAGGATCGGGGCGTCGTCTGACAGGGGCTCGGGCTCGGCCTCGGGGTTGTGGACCAGCTCGATCCCGAAGGGGCAGAGCGAGGCCGGCGTGCGCCTGGGGTGCGTGTAACGGCCAAGGTAGGTGACGAGGTCGGGGGCCACGGCGGGATCGACGATCACCACCTCGTCCACGTCGCCGACGATGAACCAGTTGTAATAGCGCAGCATTCCGGCGGAAAACTGGCTGTTGATCGACCAGCGCCGCCGCTCCATCCGCCACATGGTCGGGTCGCGCGGCAGGCGGATGACATTGGCGCCCTCGCAGATGCGGTCATGTTCGGGGTCTCCGCCATGCGACAGGATGTAGAGATGTTCCCGCCCGAACTGCCGGCCATAGTAATCGACCCAGCGGCGCAGGAAATAATAGTCCTTGTAGACCATTGTCATGGCCCCGGCCGGCTTCTTGGTCGGATCGAGCGTGGCGGGGGCGTCGGACATCTGGCTTTCCTGAACCTGCGCGGCGGACGGTATCATGCGGATTCGCGGGCTTTCAAGCCGGGGGGCGGCGGCGGCCCTCGACGCGCAGGCGCACGATGAAGTCGTGCAACAGCGGCACGCGGCGGGGACGGAAGCCTTCGTCCGTCAGCGCGGCCAGCTCCATCTGCTGCACCTTGAAGCGGCGGAAATCCTGGCGCAGGCAGCAGAAGGCCAGGCTCTGCTCCTCGCGGTCGGGGGCATGGTGCCAAGCGGCCGGATCCGCCGTCCGGTCATCGCGCCGCTCAGGTCGCGACAGGCGATGTCCGGTGCGCGTTCCTCTCACGAGACCTCGCGCAGGGCCTGGCTGTGCGGCGGCAGGAGGACGAGATCCTGTCGGCGCCTTCAGGCTCCGATCTGGACATTCCGCAATGTCAAGGGACCGTCACCCCGGCGGCTGCCAGAGTTCGATGGGCGTTCCCTCGGGGTCGTGGATGCGGGCGAAGGTGCCGTAGCTGCCATCGCCGTCCCACTCTGCCCGCGTCTCGACCGCGATCCCTGCGGCCTGCAAGCGGGCGATCATGGCGGGCAGGTCATCGACCCGCAGGTTCAGCATCCATTGCTTGTCGGTCGCGAAGTAATCGGTATCCGTCTTGAAGGGCGAGAAGACCGTTGGCCCCGCTTCCTGCATCCAGACCGCCACTTCGGGCTGGGTGATCCCGAGATGCGTCTGGTACCAGGCGTTCAGCGCCTCGGGATCGCGGGCGCGGAAAAAGATGCCGCCGATTCCGGTGACCTTGGCCATGCCCGCCTCCCGCAATGCAAAAGGGTCGCCCCACGGGCGACCCTCTCACATTTCCGATGTCGCGGGAAGGATCAGCCGTTGACCACGTCCTTCAGCGCCTTGGCGATGGCGAACTTGACCTGCCTGTCGGCCGGCTTGGTCATGGTCTCGCCCGTGGCGGGGTTGCGGACCTGACGCTCGGGGCGGGCCTTGCAGGCCACCTTGCCGAGGCCCGGCAGCGTCACGGTGCCGCCCGCGGCGACTTCGCGCGACACGACAGCCGCGATGGCATCGAGCGCCGCATTCGCGGTCTTCTTGTCGCCGCCCATGGCTTCGGCGACAGCGGCCACCAGCTGGGTCTTGGTCATCGGTTTGGACATTTGATCATCCTTCGTTGTTATTCGCTTCGTGTCATATGCACGGTTCGGCCCGCAAAAAACGGGCGTCCACCCCCGGTTGCGGGGCCACGGCCCAGACACACGGTTTGCCGGCCGAAATCAAGCCCCGAAGCACGAAACAAGGGGTTTTGACGGTTTTTTCGCCGTCTAGAGGAAGGCGGTTTCCTCGAAGCTGCGCAGTTTCCGGCTGTGCAGCCGCTCGATCGGTGTCTCGCGCAGGCGCTCCATCGCGCGAATGCCGATCTGGAGATGCCGGCTGACCTGGGTCTTGTAGAACTCGGACGCCATGCCGGGCAGCTTCAGCTCGCCGTGAAGCGGCTTGTCGCTGACGCAGAGCAGCGTGCCGTAGGGCACCCGGAACCGGAACCCGTTCGCCGCGATGGTGGCGCTTTCCATGTCCAGCGCCACGGCGCGCGACTGCGACAGGCGGCGGACCGGGCCGGACTGGTCGCGCAGCTCCCAGTTGCGGTTGTCGATGGTGGCGACGGTGCCGGTGCGCATGATGCGCTTCAGCTCGTAGCCCTCCAGCTGCGTGACCTCGGCCACCGCCTTCTCTAGTGCGATCTGGATTTCCGCCAGCGCCGGGATCGGCACCCAGACCGGCAGGTCGTCGTCGAGCACATGGTCCTCGCGCAGATAGGCATGGGCGAGAACGAAGTCGCCAAGGCTCTGGCTGTTGCGCAGCCCCGCGCAGTGGCCGACCATCAGCCAGGCATGCGGGCGCAGCACCGCGATATGGTCGGTCGCGGTCTTGGCGTTCGACGGGCCCACCCCGATGTTGACCAGGGTGATCCCGTTTCCGTCCGCCCGTTTCAGGTGATAGGTCGGCATCTGCGGCATCTTGGACGGGGTCTCGATCACCCCGTCCGGCGTGGTGATCACCTGGTTTCCGGTGGCGACAAAGGCCGTATAGCCCGAGGCCGGGTCGCCCAGGGCCGCGCGGGCGTAGGCTTCGAACTCGTCCACATAGAACTGGTAGTTGGTGAACAGGACGTGGTTCTGGAAATGCGTCGGGTCGGTCGCCGTGTAATGCGACAGCCGCGCCAGGCTGTAGTCCACCCGCTGCGCGGTGAACGGGGCCAGCGGGGCCGAACCGTCGTCATAGCGCGTCATCACCCCGTTCACGATGTCGTCGTTCGTGGTCACCAGGTCCGGCACGTCGAACACGTCGCGCAACGAGAAGTCCATCACCCCTTCCTGCGGAATCGCGACTTCGGTGCCGGAAACGGCGAAATGCACCGGCATCGGCGTGTCCGACAGGCCGACCTCGACCGTGACGCCGTGGTTGCGGATCAGAAGCTCGATCTGCTGGATCAGGTAGTTGCGGAACAGATCGGGCCGCGTGATCGTGGTGGCATAGGTTCCAGGGGCCGAGACATGGCCGAAGGCCAGACGGGTATCCACCTTGTCGAAGCTGGCGACCGTCAGGCGGATCTCGGGGTAATAGGCGCGGACGCGGCGGCCGGGATGTCCCTTGGACACGGTGCGCAGGAACTGGTCCGACAGGAACCGGGTGGCCTGGGTGTACAGCGCCTCCAGCCGGTCCACCGCCGCCGCGGCATTGGTGAAACTCTCCATCGGCGGGGCGTCGGGGGTAAGGATCGCGCTGTTCAGGTCGTCTTGCATTCCGGGGTCCTGCGATTGATCCGGCATATAAGCCGAAAGCCGGGCGGGTCCGCAAGTGAAGCCATTGTGACGGTAGCGCTCAGCCGGCGCGGAACTGCGCGATCAGCGCCCGGTCGGCGGCATGCTCGGCGTCGATCCGCGCGGCGGCGGCGCCGTAGATCTCGACCTCGATCAGGTGCAGGTCGGCAATGCGCGCGGCGGCGGACAGACCCTCCAGCGCGCGGTCGAAGCCGCGATCGGTCCAGACCCGGCGGTTGATCGACAGGGCGAACTGCGCCCCGGGCTGGGCAACGGCCAGCAGATGCGGCAGGGCCTCGGGTCCGACATGGCCGGCGGTGAAGGTGCCGGAACTGACGATCCCCGCATGGCGCCGCGGCAGGTCGAGCGGCCGGGTGATGTCGGCCCGGATCAGGTGGTCGTAGATCCGCTTCTCCGCCGCGCGCTCCAGCATCTCGGCCGAGAAATCCACCGCGTCGATCGGGCCACGGAACCCCATGCCGCGCAGGGCTTCGGCCAGAAGCCCGGTCCCCGCGCCCACGTCCAGCACCGGCCCGCCCGCTCCGGTGCCCATGAAGGCCGCCGCGACATGGGCGGGAAGCATGTAGTCCATCTTTGCCGCGAATCCGGCATCGTAGCTGGCTGCCCAGTCGCGGTAATAGGCAAGGCAGGCCTCCGGCCCGCTCAGACGCAGCGCCCCTTTCAGCCCGTGATCCATCGCCTTCCCCCTGTGTCCGCCAGATTGGATCGCCCCGGCCCCTGCCGCAAGCCCTTGCAGCCCCCCGCCCGCCCCGCGATAGTCGCGGCCATGTCCACGCTCCTCTCCCTTGGCCACGGCTATTCCGCCCGCGCCCTTGCCCGCCGCCTGATCCCGCAGGGCTGGCGCGTCATCGGCACCACCCGCAATCCCGCCAAGGCCGAGGCCCTGCGCGCCGAAGGGGTGGAGCCGCTGCTCTGGCCCGGCGACATTGGCCCGGCGCTTGCCGAGGCGACGCATATCCTCTGTTCCGCCGCCCCGGATGCGCAGGGCGACCCCTTCCTGCGCGCGGCACCCGAGATCGCCGGATCCAGGGCGGTCTGGGTCGGCTACCTGTCCACCACCGGGGTCTATGGCGACCATCAGGGCGGCTGGGTGGACGAGACGACGCCGCTTACCCCGCAGTCCGACCGGGGCCGGCAGCGTGTGGTCGCGGAACGGCAATGGCTGGAGACCG
>JBKBVC010000178.1:0-4997 GCA_046289805.1 Tabrizicola sp. | reverse complement strand
CGCCAGATCGAGCCCGACAGTGATAATCTCCGACATGACCGTCCTCCTTTGTGGATCCTCGCAGACCCACCTTGGCACAGCGATGCCGCCAGGGGGCGGTCACATCATCAGAGCCCATGGCTTACGAGGTCGCTCCCCGCCGTCGCGTTCAATTGGCCGGCGTAGTGGCCATCGCCGGCCGCATGAAACGCAAGCACAGCCTCGCCACCGAGGCACGCTCAAGGCCGCCTTTCCTTATCCTGACGGGAGACGACGACCACCTCCTGACCACTGACGAGGCGACCCAGGCCGCCATCGCCCTTTCAGAAGCTAGCATTCCAGCGATGCGTATCCTCATGGCCGCAACCAGGCATGGCTTCTCGGACGAGGGGGTGGCCGCTGCGCGTGATTTCCTGAAGCGAGTACTGAAGTATGTAACCTAAGGTACTTGCTGCGCACAGAATACCTTCAGTACTGACCGACCGCTTTGGGCCGACAGCGACCGAGAGGACGCGAAGGGCGGGAAGCGGACCATCGCACGTGATGAAGCAACATCCGCTTTCGATCCCGGTCCGTGGTCCACGTTTCTCTGATGCTGGAGCAAGCCAAAACTGCCAATCCAACCTTGGTTAGGTGTCGACAAGGAAATGACACGGGCCTTCGCAACCATCTTCAGCCATATCGGCGGATCAGTCCGGACAGTTCCCTCACTCGGTCCTGCAGGAGCGAGATCGAGGCGCGCGTCTCGATGTTCAGGCGCAGGAGGGGCTCGGTGTTTGACCTTCGCAGGTTGAAGCGCCAGTCAGGAAACTCGACGCTGAGGCCGTCAAGCTCATCCACCCCGGCGGCCTGATCGGCATAGCGCGCGCGGATATCGGTCATGATCCGTGCGGGATCGGCGACGCGGAAATTGATCTCGCCCGAGGAGGGATGGCGGTCGCGCATCTCGGCAACCTCCTGGGACAGGGTCCGGCCGGTACGGGACAGAAGCGACAGGATCAGAAGAAGCGGGATCATGCCGCTGTCGCAATACATGAAGTCGCGGAAGTAATGGTGCGCCGACATCTCGCCGCCGTAGCTGGCATTGGTCCGGCGCATCCGGTCCTTCATGAAGACATGGCCGACGGGCGAGGCAACGGCCTGGCCGCCCTCGGCGGCTACGATGCGGCGGGTGTTCCAGACGACGCGGGGGTCGTGGACGATCTGGTCGCCCGCGTCGCGTTCCAGAATCGAGCGTGCAAGAAGTCCGACTACATATTCGCCGGGCACCGCGGCGCCCGTTTCATCGAAGAAGAAGCAGCGGTCGAAGTCGCCATCCCAGGCGACACCCAGATCCGCCTGGGCGGCGCGGACCGCATCGCAGGTCGCGGCATGGTTCTCGGGCAGAAGCGGGTTCGGAATGCCGTTGGGGAAGCTCTTGTCGGGCGTGTGGTTCACACGGCAGATGTCGAGTTTCGCGCCCCGCACGGCGAGCTCTGCGGCGATGGCATCAAAGGTCGGGCCTGCCGCCCCGTTGCCGGCATTCGCCACAAGACGCAGGGGCGCAAGGTCAGCGCAGTCGATGAAGGACAGCACCCGGTCGACATAGGCCGGCCGGAGATCCGTCTGCCTGACCAGACCCGCCGGGCAGTCACCGAGGTCAGCGGGCGGGGCGATGACAAGATCCTCGACGCCGCGGAATTCGGCATCAGTCAACGGACGTGCGCCCGGCCCGATGAGTTTGAAGCCGTTGTATTCGATAGGGTTGTGCGAGGCGGTCACCATCACGCCCGCACCGGCACCCAGATGGTCGGTGCCGAAATACACCTCTTCGGTCCCGCATAGGCCAAGGTCATGCACATGGACGCCCTCGCAGGCAAGGCCCTGCGCAAGCGCGGCCGCGAGGTCGGGCGAGCTTTCCCGCACATCGTGGCCGATCACCACTGTTTCCGGGGCCAGGCGGCGCGCGATGGCGCGGCCCAGCCGGAAGGCGAAGGCAGGGTCGAGATCGATGCCGACCTTGCCGCGGATGTCGTAGGCTTTGAAACAGGGGATACGGGTCATGTGACTGGGTCCTGGGGCAATGGATGAAGGGGGCAGGGCGAGATGCGTCCCGCCCTGCGTGTCTGGTCAGGCGCGGGCGTAGATGTCTTCGTAGCGGATGATGTCATCCTCGCCGAGATAGGTGCCGGTCTGCACCTCGATCAGCCGCAGCTCGACCTTGCCGGGGTTGGCCAACCGGTGGATCTGGCCAAGCTGGATGTAGACGGACTGGTTCTCGCTGACAGTCGAGACGGTGTCGCCGATGGTGACGCGGGCGGTGCCTTCGACGACGACCCAGTGTTCGGACCGGTGCATGTGGCTTTGCAGCGAAAGCTCGCCCCCCGGTTTCACCACGATCGACTTGACCTGATAGCGCTTGCCCAGTGCCAGGGTCTCGTAGTGGCCCCAGGGGCGGAATTCCTGGAGGAAGCTTTCGGCCTGGTGCGCGCCAAGGCGTTTCAGTTCCTTGACCACCTCGGCGACCGACTGCGTGCTGTCAAGATCGGCGATCAGAACTGCGTCACGGGTCGCGATGGCAGCGATGTTGCGCAATCCGATGCCGACAACCTGGATGCCAGCATCGCGTGAGCTGAGAAGGGTATTCTCGCAGTTCATCGACAGGGCCTGACCCGAGAGCGCCACGCCGGTCGCGTCCTGTTCGCTTGCTTCCCAGACGGCCCGCCAGCTGCCCATGTCGCTCCATCCGACCGAGACCGGGACGACAAGGCCGGTCGTCCGCTCCATCACGGCATAGTCGATCGACAGGTCCGGGGCTTCGCCATAGCAGGCGCCGAGGCGCAGGAAGTCGAGGTCGGTCTTCGCCTCGCGGATCGAACGGCGGACGGTGGCGCGCAGCTGCGGCGCGTGGCGGCCAAAGGCCGAGATCAGGGTCTTGGCCGAGGCGAGGAAGATGCCCGAGTTCCAGACGAAGCGGCCGCTTTCGATCATCGCTCCGGCGGTCTGGGCGTCGGGCTTTTCGACAAAGCGCAGGAACGGCTGCGCGACGCCGTCTGCGGTGGAGTTGGCTGACAGCTCGATATAGCCGTAGCCGGTTTCAGCCCGGTCGGGGCGGATCCCGAAGGTCACGATCTCACCCCGGGCAGCATGGGGTAGGGCCGCGGCGACAGCGTTGGCGAAGGTCATCACATCGGCGATAACGTGATCCGCCGGGCAGATCAGCACAAGCGCGTCGTGGTCCTGCGCCTGGATCAGTTCGACCGCGGCGCAGACTGCCGGGCCGGTGTTACGGCTTTCGGGTTCGACGACCAGGCGGTGGCCCTGAAGCCCGAGGTCGGCCGCCTGTTCGGCCACGACGAAGCGGTAGTCGTTGCCGGTCAGGAGGACCGGAGGCGCGCAGCTGATGTCTTCAAGGCGCCGGATCGTCTGTTGCAGAAGACTGATGTCGTCGCCGAGGCGGACGAACTGCTTGGGCATGCTCTTGCGCGAAGCAGGCCAGAGGCGTTTGCCGGAGCCGCCGCAGAGAATGACAGGGTGGACCTTGGGCAGGGACATGAGAGGATTCCTTATGCTGGGTTGGAGAGGGGAGCCGCATAGACGGCAGGGACGCTGCGTCGGGCGGCGCGGAGGAGGAGAAGCGTTGCAAGGGCAAGCTGGCAGGCAAGTTTGGTGGCCACCAGGTCGTCAAGGCTGTCCGTCCACAGGGCCAAGGCGGCAATTTGCACCGGGCAGGCCAGCGCAACGACCCAGATGCTCCAGCGGTCGCCGATCGCGGCTTGGTAGGTCGCCAAGAGGTAGCTGAGCGTGAAGGCAGCCGCTCCGGCCGAGATCATCGGCAGCAGGGGTGCGGCAGGCAGGAACGCGGGGCCGACCAGTACGGTCAGGACCTGGGCCGGGAAGGCACAGGCAAACCCAAACAAGAGGCCGCTGACCCCAGCGTAGAGCGCAAAGACCGGGCGGGCGGCGGAAAGCGGGTTGCGCCCGGCCGCAACTTCGGTGACGACCGTGGGCAGAAGCACGGCGGCGAGGCTGAAACAGCCAAAGAACTGGATCCGCTGGAAGAGGCCGAGCGCGGCCAGCTGTCCGGCATCCTCGGCACCCAGGATCGTCTGGGCCAACAAGAGGTCGCCATCCATCAACAGAACCTGCGCCGCCTGCAGAGCGGCGAAGGGCAGCGCAGCCAGGGCCAGTCCGGTCGCGATGGCCGGAACCGAGGGGACGGGGAGACCGAAGATCCTGCGCAGCGGCAACCAGCCGGCAAGGACCGAGAGCGAAATCACCGCGATGACACCCGGAAGACCAAGTCCGGTTTGCCAGGCAAGGGCGGAACCGATCAGGCGGACCCAGACCTCGACATGCGCCGACAGGATCACGCTGCGGGCGGCAAGGCGGCCGGTGGCAATGCCCCGGGCAAGGGCCAACGGCAGGGCAAAGGGCAAGCAGAGAAGGAGCAGTGGCAGGTGAAGTACCGAGCCGAGGCCAAGCCGGGGGCCAAGGTTGAAGGCAAGACAGGCGGCGATCAGCATCGGCAACGCGACGAAGCCTGCAACGATGCCTTGCCGGGCGGCACGGCCAAGCCCAGCCTCAAGCGCACCGGTCTGGTCACGGTCGGCCGCAACCCGCTGGCTGACGGCCATTTGCAGCGCGCCCAAGACGCCCATCACCGCAAGGAACAGGGTCAGAAGCGTGGCGAGCTGGCCAAAGAGCACCGGCCCCATCCAGCGGCTGAACAGCACGTTGAAACCGAGGTTGCCAAGGTTGACGAGGTTCGCCGAGAGGAAGATCGCGACGACCGGCCCGCCAACCAGAGCGGCCAACCGCCGCGGCAGGGTGAAGCGCGACATCTCAGGCTGCCTTCGAGACGGGTTCGTACAGCCCATAGACCACGTTCAGCTGCGGCAGGTCGGTCGCTGCCGGACGGGGCGCGATGCCAAGGCGGCGCTCGGCGATCAGACGCAGCATGGGAGCTATGCGGGAGTTTGGGTGACGCGGCCTAATCAAGCGGCGCGATTTTCGGCGACGCTCGCGGCGACACCGTC
>JBKBVC010000177.1:0-4998 GCA_046289805.1 Tabrizicola sp. | reverse complement strand
GAATAGTCGGGGCTGACCATCATCGGATCAGCCTCGATCCGCACGCTCATCCCGTAGCGCGCCTCGATCAGCGCCACATGCTCGCGCTTGTGGTTGAACAGGTAATTCACGATCCCCACGGGCGCCCGCAGCAGCACCTCCTTCGACCGCTTGCGCGTGCCCTCCTCCTCCAGCGCGCGCAGGACCGTCAGCGCCATCGAATCGTCCGACCGGATCAACCCGGTGCCATGGCAATGCGGGCAGGGCTGGGTGGTCGATTCCAGCATTCCCGGCCGCAGCCGCTGCCGGCTCATCTCCAGGAGGCCGAAGCCGGAAATCCGCCCGACCTGGATCCGCGCGCGGTCGGTCTTCAGCTTGTCCTTCAGGCGCTTCTCGACGGCGGCGTTGTTCTTCCGCTCTTCCATGTCGATGAAGTCGATGACGATGAGCCCGGCAAGGTCGCGCAGGCGCAGCTGGCGCGCGATCTCCTCGGCGGCCTCGAGGTTGGTCTTGAGCGCCGTCTCCTCGATCGAGCCTTCCTTCGTGGCCCTCCCCGAGTTCACGTCGATCGCCACCAGCGCCTCGGTGACCCCGATCACGATGTAGCCGCCGGATTTCAGCTGCACCACCGGGTTGAACATGCCGGCCAGATAGCCCTCGACCTGATACTTGGCGAACAGGGGCGTCGGGTCCTGATAGCGCACGACCTGCTTGGCGTGGCTCGGCATGATCATCCGCATGAAGTCCTTGGCGGTGCGATACCCCGCCTCGCCTTCGACCAGCACCTCGTCGATCTCGCGGCTGTAGAGGTCGCGGATCGACCGCTTGATCAGGTCGCCCTCCTCGTAGATCTTCGCCGGAGCGATCGACTTCAGCGTCAGTTCGCGGATCTGTTCCCAGAGCCGCATAAGGTATTCGTAGTCGCGCTTGATCTCGGGCTTGGTGCGCTTGGCACCGGCGGTCCGCACGATCAGGCCCGCGCCTTCCGGCACCTCCAGCTCGCTCGCGATCTCCTTCAGCTTCTTGCGGTCCGCCGCATTGGTGATCTTGCGGGAAATCCCGCCCCCCCGCGCCGTGTTCGGCATCAGCACGCAATAGCGGCCGGCAAGCGACAGATAGGTGGTCAGCGCCGCGCCCTTGTTGCCGCGCTCTTCCTTCACGACCTGGACCAGCATGATCTGCCGGACCTTGATGACTTCCTGGATCTTGTAGCGCCGGGCGCGCGGCCGGCGCGGCTGGGCGATCTCCTCGGCGATGTCCTCCTCGGCGATCGATTCGATCTCCTCGTCGGTGTCGCTGGCATGATCGACGGCGCGATAGGCTTCCGAGCCGTTCTCGACCGACTCATCGTGATGGTCGTGGTCATGGTCGTGCTGGGGCTCGGCAGCCTCGCCGTTGGCCGCCTCGACCAGCGGTCCGTCCCGGGTCTCATCCTCGCCAAGGTCCACGACATCCATGCCTGCGGGGCCATCGGTCAGGGCATCGGCCGATTTCACCGCTTCCGACCTGGCCGCGGGGCGCGATCCGCGACGGCGCGAGCGGCGGTTTTCCTCTTCCTCCTCGGCCCGGGCCATCGCCCGCTCTTCCTCGATCAGCGCCTTACGGTCGGCGACCGGGATCTGGTAATAGTCCGGGTGGATCTCGGCGAAGGCGAGGAACCCGTGCCGGTTGCCGCCATATTCGACGAAGGCCGCCTGAAGCGACGGCTCGACGCGCGTCACTTTGGCGAGGTAGATGTTTCCGGCAATCTGTCGCTTGTTTACGTTCTCGAAGTCGAACTCTTCGACCTTGTTTCCATCGACCACGACCACCCGGGTTTCCTCGGGATGGGTGGCATCGATAAGCATCTTCTTTGACATGTTGGTCCAGTGCGCCCCGGGCGCAACGGGCCCCCTGGCGGACCAGCGGGATGATCGAAACGGGCGGGGCGGCTTGTCTGAGCGTGGGCAGCGGGCACATGCACCGATCCTCGACCCGGTGGGCCGAAGGGATCGCCTGGCAGAATGCTCACACGCCTCATCGCGGTTACAATTGAAGGGCCTTTCGACCCTTCACCTAAGTCAGCCAACAAATCCGAGGATTTGCGGGCAATGTGCACGACCTTGCGGCCGATCCGGCTCCCCCGGGGCGACACGTTCCGACGCGCCAGGGCCCAGGGGGAGAGAATTCTTCGGGCAGCGGACTGCCTTCCGGCGACCCTAGCGGCAAAATCCGGACAAGGGCAATGGCGAATTTCGTCGCCATTGCCATCCGGATCCTGCGGACGGGCTGGAACGGGGCCCAAAGCCCGGGGGCGCAAATTCAGGTGGCACCCCGCTGGGGCCTGCCCTAGAACCTTCTCAAATCAAGGAGGCCAGGGTGATCAAGTTCGTTTCGGAAAAGCAACCGGATATGGCGCGGGTCGATGCCCTGCTTGACCGTTGCCGGGCGGAAAACCACTGGGCCAATTGCGGTCCCCTGTATGGAATGCTGGCCGAAGCCTATGCCGCGCATTTCTCGCTGCCTGCGGACCGCGCCGTGACACCCTGCGCCAATGCCGGCATCGCCCTCGAGGCCATGGCCCGACGGCTGGAGCAGATCGCCGGACGGCCCCTGCGCTGGGTCGGATCCGCCTTCAGCTTCCAGAACCTCGGGCGTGGCTATTTCGCCGGCATGACCTTCGTGGATTGCACGGAGGACGGGCTGCTGGACCTCGACCAGTTGGCCAGCCTGTCGTCCGACAGTTTCGACGGCCTCATCGTCGTCAATCCTTTCGGACTTCACCGCGACCTGTCGGCCTATGTAGCCTATGCCAGGCGGACCGGAAAGCTGCTGATCTTCGACAATGCCGCCGGCGTGGACCAGGTCATACCCGACTGGCCCTGGCAGGCCTTCAGCCTGCACCACACCAAGCCCTACGGTTTCGGCGAGGGCGGCTTGGCGGTTACGCCCGCCTCCGAGGCGGCTGCCCTTTACGCCCTGCTGAACTACGGACCCGCACCGGAACGGCCGGAACACTGGCTGAACAACGGCAAGATCTCGGATGTTTCCTGCGCCTTCCTCATCGACCGGCTCGAACAGGCGGCGGCCTGGCGTCCAGGCTTCCTGGAACAGGCCGAGCGTGTGGTCGGTCTGGCGCAAGGTCTGGGGCTGCGGCCGCTTCGGCCCTTTGGCCCTGCGGCACCAGCGATGAGCTGGGCCTTCGTCGCCCCGGCCGAGATCCCGCTCGAGCGCGTGCAGCAATCGAAGCACATGGTGCTCGGGAAATACTACAAGCCCCTGGCGTCGCTGCCCAATACGGTTCGCCTCTACGATCACCTGGTGAACGTCCCGACCCATCCTGACGTGGCCCGCCTGAGCGACGGGCAGCTGACCGACGTGATCGCCGCGCTGCTTTAGATCGCCACTGGCACCCCCGGTCCTTTGATGACCCGGGCCGGGACACCGACCGCGGTGCAGCCAGCAGGGATGTCCCTGACCACTGCGGCCGCGGCACCGACGACGGTATCTGCGCCGATGGTGACGCCCGGATTGAGGCAGGCGCCCGTGCCGATCTCGACGCCTTCCCCCAGGGTGACACGCCCGGACACATGCACCCCCGGGCTAAGGGTAGAGAACGGCCCCACCACTGAATCGTGCCCGACGGTCGCGCCGATGTTCACATGGGAATGTTCGCCCAGCACGATGTCGGTCGTCAGCAAGGCCCCGGCACAGATGATGACGCCCTCGGCCAGGCGGATCTCCCTGCCCAGCCAGGCGCGCGGGTGGACGAGCGGCGGAAACTCCCTCACGCCCGACGCCATGAGGGCCGCCACGACCTTCCGACGCGCCGCCGGATTGCCGATTCCCACGGCGAAGGCCAGTGCCCCGGCATCTCCATAGGCGCCGATCCCGGTTTCCACGGGAAAGCCATGCACGGCGGAAGGTGCCGGATACTCGGGCGACACGAGAAACCCCCGCATCCGCCACCTTGGCTGTTCGGCATTCTGGTCAAGGACGATCTGCAGGACTTCCCGACCGAAACCTCCGCAGCCGAAGATCACCAGATCCTGCATCGTCAGCACCCGAACCTTTCCTTGATGACCGACAGGAACCGGTCGACCATCGCATCCTCGCGCTGTCGGGCGTCCTCCATGTCCTGCAGCAGACCCTCCCTGGTCTCGATGGCAAAGGGGATCTCGGCCTCGCCATAGGCGACCCCCCGTTTCAGTTCGAAACCCGACCGCCAGCTCGCCGCATCAAGCCCGGGCTGCGGCACGACGACCGGGATGCACCCGCACAGCGCCGCATAGTAGAGATACATCGTGTGGGGATCGTGGCAGTAGAAGTATTGGCAGCGATTGAAGACGGCCGCGATCTCTGCATGAGTCATCCCGTCCAGCAACGGGGCTGCGTCATCCCTGGCCAACTCGGGCCTGAACGTCGCGCTGCCCTTGCGAACCATCCGGCACCGGCCGCTGCGGCCCGGCCGGCCCTCGTTGCGGTAAATGTCCGTTCGCAGCCATCTCACCTGCAGCAGATTGTCGGGCGAGGTTCCGGGCAGGCCCTCGGCAAAGGCCGTCTGGTAATGGAAGGTCAGCTCGCCCGGTCCGAATCTCGCTTTCTTGCTGTGAAACCCCGGACGGTGCAGCAACCACCGGACCACGTGCTCAGCGCCCAGCGGATTGCCGTCGATGATCTCGGGATAGACCGCGATGCATCGGCCTCCCCGAGCCCGGTCATAGGTGGGCACCCGCATGCTCGGGTGACAGACGACCTGATCGGGGCAGGACGCGGGAGTGGTCCCGCGCCGGCGCGCCAGGCGCCGCCGGTTCGCCTGCCTGAGCGCCAACACCCACCTGCCGCGCCCCCTGCGCCTTTCGGCAAAGGCTGCGGTCTGTTCATTCCACAGGAAGACCTCCTGTCCGGCCTCGCGCAGACGATGGGCCAAGGTGTGCAGGACGGGTCGTGTCTCGGAAGTGGTAGAAATTGGATGGCGGCGTAATCTCCGGGTGAACTGACACCCACCCAGCCGGCGGCTGCAACCGCCAGGGAGATCAC
>JBKBVC010000176.1:0-5007 GCA_046289805.1 Tabrizicola sp. | reverse complement strand
CCAAGCGCCTCGGCCCGGGCCAGGCGCGCGGCCAGCGCGTCGTAGACATCCAACAGCACGTCGCCGTATAGCGGATTGTCCTGCATCGTCGCGGGCACGCCCTGGGCATGCATCAGGACGACCGGCGCCTCCGACCTGGCGACCAGCGGCCCCAGCGTCGGGTCGAAGTCGAAGGCCGAGACATCGTTGACGATGGTCGCCCCCGCCGCCAGCGCCGCCTCGGCCACCGGCGCCTTGCGGGTGTCGATGGAGATGGGCGCCGCAAGGCCGCCGTCCCGCAGCGCCCGGATCACCGGGGCGGTGCGGGCGATTTCTTCCTCCACCGGCACCTCGGCGGCGCCGGGGCGGGTGCTTTCGCCGCCCACGTCGATGATCTCGGCCCCCGCGGCCATGGCCTGCGCCTGCGAAAGAGCCGCCTCGGGCGCAAGGAACCGTCCGCCGTCCGAGAAACTGTCGGGCGTCACGTTCAGGATGCCCATCAGCCGCGGGCGGTCCAGCGTCAGCCCGGCAAAGGCGGGACGCGGCGCGGTCAGGCGGTGCAGGACCGGCGCAGGCACTTCGGAGGCCGGCATGATCCGGCCCTGCGCCGCGCGCGACAGAACCTCGACCCGGTCGAACCAGCACCAGCCGCCGGCCAGCGCGAAGGCCCCGGCAGGCCGGGCCGGATCGGTCATCGCAATCGGGCGAAAGTATTCCATGGCCCCGGAGTGGCCGAAGCCCGCCGGCTTTTCAAGGGGGAAGCCTCAGGCCCGCCGCACCGGAACGCGGCTTCCCGCCGGAACTGCAACCTCTCCGTGAACGACGAGCGCCGTGGCCGACATCGTTTCCGCAAGCCACAGCGCCAGGCCCACCGGATCGGTCCCCTTCGGCCCATCCACCGCGTCCAACACCAGTTTCGAGGGCGCCCAGACCACCGTCTGCCCGCGCTTCATCGCCCAGTCGATCTCGGTCCGCGTCGCCACCACCACGCAGCGCGGATCGCGCGCGGCCAGCGTCCAGGCGTTCTGCTCGATCGCCAGGAGGTCCACCCGGCGCTGGGTCGGCTTGTGCCCGGTCACCGGGCGGGCGAGGTCCGGCAGGCCCACGGTCAGGATCATCGGCAGCCCCTCGGCCTGCAGCGCATCCAGCCGCGCCGACAGGTCCGGCGCCTGGATCGTGGCATTGTCCAGATGAACGACCAGCGGATGCACCGCCTCCATCCCGTCGCGCCCGGCCCGCTGCACCGGGATCTCGGCGCGCGAGCGGGCGATCTCCACCCCAAGGGCATAAGGGCCGATGTCGAGCTTCTCGATCCGGATGAAAACCCGCATCGCGGCGGGTTCGGCCAGGATCCGTTCGGCCACGCGTTCGGCCAGCGTCTCCAGCAGGTTCAGCCGTTCGGCGGCGAGTTCCGCGGCGATGGCCTCGGTGATCCGGTCGTAGGACAGGATCCGGTCCACGTCGTCCTCAAGCGGCCCGGTCACCGGGCGCACCTCGACCACCACGTTGAAGCGCAGGCGCTGCTTGTGGCCGCGTTCCTTCTGGAAGGCGCCGATCTCGGCCTCGACGATGTGGTCGCGCAAGCTGATCCGGTCGCGTGGCGCCGCCCCGGCGGACGCTTCGGCCCGATCCTCGGGATGGGCGAAAGCCAGTTCAATGTCGCTCATCGGGGTCCTCCGCCGTTCGGCCCGTCATACCACGCGCGGCGCGCGGGCCAAGCGGGAAGGCGTCAGGGAAGCCGCGATTGGCGACATCACCCGCGCGAGCCGGGCTGGCGGTAGAACACATGCGCGCCGATCGATGCGGTGCGCGGAAAGCGCTTGGACCAGCCGGGCCTCACGCCCCTTGTGTGGAAATGGGTGGCCCCTTCGGTCAGCCGGCGGGGCGCCCCGTCCAGCATGGCGCGGGCGATCCGGCCGGCAAGGTCCGCCGCCTCGCGTTCGCGCATCTTCGTGCGGCCGTTGCAGACATAGGAGAACTGGCAGTCGTTGCCCACGCGCTGCTTGACCACGCCGCAGACCGTGCGCGGGTAAAGCGGGCTGTCCTTCCGGTTCAGGATCACCTCGGCCACGGCGATCTGGCCTTCCAGGCTTTCGCCGCGCGCCTCGAAGTACAGCGCCTCGGTCAGGCATTGCCACTCGGCATCGCCCGAAGGCGCGGGCTGGGCCATCAGCCAGTCCTCGGTGATGCCCCCGGTCAGGGCATCGGCGGGCAGCGTGGCCGAAAGATCGGGGGCCGGAAGCCGCTTCAGCTCGGTGCCGTAAGAGGCCGGAATGGGCGTCAGGCCGAACATGCTGGTCTTCCAGCCGGTCTCCGCCATCGCCGGGCCGATCGCCAGGCCCAGGGCCAGCGCCAGCGTCGCTATGTTGCGTTTCATTCTGCTCTTCCGTCTTTGGTTTCCCGGCGGAAGTTCCCCCGCCTTGGGCCAAGCAGCGGGGCAGTTAGGCGAAGCGGCGGGGCGGGTCCACCACTGTTGCAGAATTACAACGGAAATCCATGCTGCATGAGCGAAATACCGCCGAAAACAATCAAGAATTTTCTACAATTAACTGTTTCTAAACGGTTTTCTTTCGATCTGCCAGCGCAAGGTGCGCCGCGGCCAGCCGGGCCATGGGCACCCGGTAGGGCGAGCACGAGACATAGTCGAACCCGGCACGGCGGCAGAAATCGATGGACTCCGGGTTGCCGCCGTGTTCGCCGCAGATCGAAAGTGTCAGGTCTTTCCGTGTCTTGCGCCCGCGCTCGGCCCCGATGTGCAGCAGCTCTCCCACCCCGTCCACGTCGAGGATGTGGAACGGATCCTCCGGGAAGACGCCCTGCCGGACATAGGTGTTCATGAACCGCCCCGCGTCGTCGCGGCTCAGGCCATAGGTCATCTGCGTCAGGTCGTTGGTTCCGAAGGAGAGGAAGGCCGCATGCTGGGCGATGTCGCCCGCTCGCAGCGCCGCGCGCGGGGTTTCGACCATGACACCCAGCTTGAAGTCGAAACCGGCCCCGGCCCTGGTGCGCACCATGGCGGCGACGGCGTCGATCCGGGTCTTGATCAGCTCCACCTCGCGGCGCGCGCTGACCAGCGGGATCATGATCTCGGGCACGACCGGCGCGCCGCGGCGGGCCGATTCCAGCGTCGCCTCGAAGATCGCCTGCGCCTGCATGTCGTAGATTTCCGGCAGCACCACCCCCAGTCGCACCCCGCGCATCCCCAGCATCGGGTTGACCTCGGTCAGCGCTTCGGCCCGGCGGGTTACTTCGGACAGCGGGCGGTCCAGCGCCTCGGCCAGCTCGCGCAGGCCCTCGCGCGTCTGCGGCAGGAATTCGTGCAGCGGCGGGTCGAACAGGCGGATGCAGACCGGCAGACCTTGCATGATTTCAAAAAGTTGCACGAAATCCGCCCGCTGCATCGGCAAAAGCCGCGCCAAGGCGGCCGCCCGGTCGCCTGGCGCATCGGCGAAGATCATCTCCCGCATGACGACCAGGCGGTCCTCGTCGAAGAACATGTGTTCCGTGCGGCACAGGCCGATGCCCTCGGCCTCGAACTTGCGCGCGGTTTCGGCATCCGCGGGCGTGTCGGCATTGGCCCGCACCCCGATGTCGCGCACCTCGTCCGCCCAGGAGAGGAGCCGCCGGAAACTGTCGTCCAGCGCCGGGGGCAGCATCTCGGCCGCGCCCGCCAGCGCCTCGCCCCTGGAGCCGTCCAGCGTCACCAGGTCGCCCTCGCGGAACACCCTTCCATCCGCCGCGATCAGCTTGCGGTCGCGCGCATCCAGCCGCAGGTCCGAGGCGCCCACCACGCAGGGCAGCCCCAGTCCGCGCGCGATCACCGCCGCATGGCTGGTCATGCCGCCGCGTTCCGTCAGCACCGCCACCGCCGAATGCATGCCGCGGATGTCCTCGGGCGCGGTCTCGCGACGGACGAGGATGCAGGCCTCGCCCCGCGCCGCCGCCGCCTGCGCCGCGGTCGAGGAAAAGACCAGGACCCCCGTCGCTGCGCCGGGCGAGGCCGCGATGCCCCGAGCGATAACGTCGCGTTCCCCGCGCGGATCGACCTGGTGGTGCAGAAGTTCGGACAAGGCGCGGGGTTCGACGCGCAGGACGGCCTCTTCCTTCGGGATGATCCCGTCCTCGGCCAGCGCCACGGCGATCCGCAGGCCCGCGCGGGCCGACCTCTGCACCTTCACCGCGTCCAGCACCGCAAGCCGGCCGTCCTCGATGGTGAATTCGATCTGCATCTCCTCGCGCAGGCGGGTGCGGCAGGTCGCGCCGTATTCGACCAGCGTGGCAAAGATCTCTGGTGCCACGTCTTCCAGCGAGGGGCCCCGCGGGTCGCGGGTCAGATACAGCGCCTCGGTCGTCTTCAGCGCGTCGCGGCCCTGGCTCTGGCCCAGATAGCGCCCGGTGATCTGCGGCTGGCCCGTGACCGGATCGACGAACTGGATCACGCCCGATCCGCTGATGCCCTGCCCGATCCCCTGCGCCATCTCCTGCACGACAAGGCCCAGCGCCGCATCCTCGGGCGCGCCCTTGGCCTGGCGCAGCAGGCGGGCCGAGGTGCCTTCCCAGGCGCGCGCCATCGACCGCAGCACTTCGGACAGCTGGCGCGCGGGATCCTGTGGGAAGGGCTCGTCCGTCTCGACCTCGTAGTGCCGCAACGCCTCCTTCAGCGCCCCCGGCCCCGGCTTCAGCCCGTCGAACACGTCGGGGTCCAGCCGTGCGACATGGATCGCATAGGCCTGGACAAAGCGCAGATACAGCGCGTCCGCCGCCGTCTCGCCATGGGTTTCGGCCAGCCGGGCATGACGCTTGGCGTTGAGCCCGATGTTCAGGATCGTCGCCGGACCGCCCCAGTCGGGGTTGGCGGGGCTGGGGCGGACAGAGATCAGCGGCCCGTCGCCGAACTGGTCGAGGATGCCCTGCACATCCACCCCGTGCCCCGCCGCGATGGCCCGCACGGTCGAGGCCGGGAGCGCCACCGACTTCGGCACCGGCAGGTCCAGCCGCACCAGCCGTTGCAGGCATTTCGCCCGCCAG
>JBKBVC010000175.1:0-5070 GCA_046289805.1 Tabrizicola sp. | reverse complement strand
CGGAATGGGTCAGAAGGCCCATGACGTAACTTGCGACCGACCGGAAGCAGACGAGCGTAAAGCCTTGATCCTGCTTCCAGATCGCCGCCGCGACCTGGGCCGCGCGGCTGCGCCGCAGCTCGCCCGGCTCCAGCCGGTCGAAGTCCACCGGCATCAGCTTGCGCAGGACCTGATCGGCCTTGTCGCCCTCGATACGGAAGACCGCGCGCGCGTCCGAGACATCGACGGCCAGGTGATGTTCCCCCGCCAGCGCCTTGGAAATCTTCGCCAGCGCCTCGCCGACTTCGGCATGGGGCAGGATCAAGAGGTACTCGTCAGGGCTCATCCAGCCGCAGGCATGGTCGCCCCTGATCTCGATCCGGCGCGGCGCGGGAACCTTGGTTCCCGTAACCGCCTTGATCGCCTTGTCCAGCGATTTCAGCCCCTTGGCGCGCAAGGTTATCATGCCCAGGGGGCCGATTTCCCGGATGGTGGCAAAGCCCTGGAAGCTGGCGCCGTTCAGTGCGCTGACCGGATCAGACATTCTGCTTCTCCCCATCCCTGTCGTAGAACACGGTGTCGCGCACCCGCGCCTTCACCGTTCCGCCGGCGACCGTGTTGAACTCCACCACTTCGCCCATCCGCTGCGGACCGTGCTTCAGCAGGCCCATGGCGATGCCGCGCTTCAGCGTCGGCGAATAGTAGGTCGAGGTCACGCGGCCCTGCGTGTTGCGCTGGCCGTTGGCGTTGACCCCATCGGCGACGATGTAGCTGCCGTCCGGGATGACCGAGCCGTCCAGCGTCTCGAAGCCGACGAGCTTCCAGCGGTCGGGGCTGGCAAGGTAGGTCCGTTCCTGCCCGCGCTTGCCGAGGTAGTCGGCCTTCTTCTTGGAAATCGCCCAGTCGAGGCCCAGGTCCTGCGGGATGACGGTGCCGTCGGTTTCGTCCCCGATCATGATGAAGCCCTTCTCGGCCCGCATGATGTGCAGCGCCTCGGTGCCGTAGGGCATCGCGCCCAGCGCCTTGCCGGCCTCATTGCAGGCTGCCCAGAAGGCCGCACCGTGGCTGGCCGGGACGGCGATTTCGTAGCTGAGCTCGCCCGAGAAGCTGATCCGGTAAACCCGGACCGGGAAGCCCGCAAGCGTGCCGTCGGCCCATTGCATGAAGGGCAGCGCTTCCTTGGAAACGTCCATCCCGCCAAGGACTTGCAGGAGTTTCCTGGCGTTCGGTCCGACCACGGCGACCTGGGCGTATTGCTCGGTGACATTGGCGGTATAGACCTGCCAGTCCCACCATTCGCATTGCAGCCAGTCCTCCATCCAGGCGTGGATGCGGTCCGCCCCGCCCGAGGTTGTGTGGCAAAGCCAGGTGTCCTCGTCGATCCGGGCGACGACGCCGTCGTCGATCAGGAAGCCCTGTTCGTTGCACATCAGCCCATAGCGGCACTTGCCCACCGGCAGCGTGGACATGACGCCGGTGTAGAGCATGTCGAGGAATTTCCCGGCATCCGGGCCCTTGACGATGATCTTGCCAAGGGTGGAGGCGTCCAGCAGGCCGAGGTTCTGGCGGGTATTCAGCACCTCGCGGTGGACGGCCTGTTCATGCGTCTCGCCGGCGCGCGGGAAGCAGTAGGGACGGCGCCAGAGGCCGACGGGCTCGAAATACGCCCCCGCCGCTTCGTGTTGGGCGTGCATAGGGGTCTTGCGCAAGGGCTGGAATATCTCGCCCCGCGCCTCTCCGGCCAGCGCGCCGATGGTGACGGGGGTGTAGGGCGGGCGGAAGGTGGTGGTGCCGACCTGCGGTATTTCTTCACCCAGGGAATCAGCAAGCACGGCGAGACCGTTGATGTTGCTGAGTTTTCCCTGATCCGTCGCCATGCCCAGCGTGGTATAGCGCTTGGTGTGTTCGACCGAGACATAGCCCTCGCGGCTGGCGAGCTGCACGTCCGAGACCTTCACGTCGTTCTGGTAGTCGAGCCACATCTTGTTGCGCAGCTGGACCGGCGCGCCCTGCGGCATGACCCAGACCGGCGGGATCGCCAGGGGCTTGCCCGACAGATCGAGATCGCCCGCCGCCGCTCCGACGCATTCGACCATGGCGCTGCCGTCATGGTTCAGCGGCGGGCGCTTGGGGTCGGGGACGAAGGCCGAGATGGTCTCGTCCCAGAGCAGCTTGCCGCCGCAATGGCTCCACAAGTGGACGACCGGGGACCAGCCGCCGGACATGGCGACGGCTTCGCAAGCGATCTCCTCCTGCACGGTGCCCTCGCCCGCCTGGGCGCAGACGGCGACGCCGGTGACGCGCTTCCCGCCCTTGACCTTGGCGATGGCCTTGCCGGTCAGCACGCGGATTCCGGCAGCGCGCGCGGCCTGCGGCAGGGCGCCGTCGGCGGCCTCGCGCGCATCGAGGATGGCAGGCACGTCCAGCCCCGCCGCCTTCAGCGCCAGCGCCGTCTGATAGGCCGAGTCGTTGTTGGTGACGATGACGGTGCGGTCTCCCGGCGAGACGGCATAGTTCACCACATAGTCGCGCACCGCCGAGGCGAGCATGACGCCCGGAATGTCGTTGCCGGCAAAGGACAGCGGCCGCTCGATGGCGCCGGTCGCGGTGACGATCCGCCCCGCGCGGATGCGCCAGAGCCGGTGTTTCGGGCGGCCGTCGCCCGGCGTGTGGTCGGCGACACGTTCGTCGGCCAGGACATAGCCGTGGTCATAGACTCCGAAGCCGCAGGTGCGGGTGCGCAGGGTCACGTTGTCCCGTGCCAGAAGGTCGGCCTCCATCGCCGACAGCCAGGCCTCGACCGGCTGGCCGTCCACCTCGGTCTGGTCCACCGGGGCGCGGCCTCCCAGGACCGGGGCCTGTTCCAGCAGGATCACACGCTGACCCTTGTCGGCGGCGGCCTTCGCGGCCTTCAGCCCCGCGACCCCTGCCCCCACGACCAGCACGTCGCAGAAGGCATAGGCCTGCTCGTAGCGGTCGGCATCAGGTTCAGTCGGCGCCTTGCCGAGACCGGCCGAGCGACGGATGATCGGCTCGAAGACGTGCTTCCAGAAGGGGCGCGGGTGAATGAAGGTCTTGTAGTAGAACCCCGCCGGCAGAAAGCGCGCAGCGTAGTTGTTCACCACGCCCACGTCGAATTCGAGGCTCGGCCAGTGGTTCTGCGAGGTGCATTCCAGGCCGTCGAAAAGCTCCGTGGTCGTCGTGCGCTGGTTCGGTTCCAGCCGCGCTCCTGTGCCGAGGTTCACCAGCGCGTTCGGCTCCTCCGGCCCCGAGGCGACGATGCCGCGCGGGCGGTGATACTTGAAGCTGCGGCCGACCAGCATCTGGTCGTTGGCCAGCAGGCCCGCGGCCAGCGTGTCGCCCCGGTAGCCCCTGAAACGCTTGCCGTTGAAGGTGAATTCGATGGGTGCGGTCCGGTCGATCAGCCGGCCGCCCCGGGCGAGGCGCGTGCTCATTTCATGTCCTTCCAGTCAGGCCGCCAGTCGGGACGGCGGGCCTGGATCTTCGCGATGATGTCGGCCGGCGGTTCGGAGACCTGCGCGGGATAGGTGCCGAACACCTCGAGCGTGGCGGTGCAGCGCGCGGCCAGGAACCACTTGCCGCAGCCGTAGGTGTGGCGCCAGCGTTCGAAGTGGACGCCCTTGGGGTTCTTGCGGGCGAACATGTAGGCCTCGAACTCCTCGGGCGAGGAGCCGGGGCCCTTGCGTTTCAGGTGCGCCTCGTAGCCGGGGGAAAGCTCGGTCTCTTCGGCCTTCACGCCGCAATAGGGACATTCGAGGATCAGCATGCTGCGTCTCCGGTGCGGGAATTGTGCTGGGTCGGGCGCGGGGCGGGCATCAGTGCGCCACCCCGGCGGCGACGGATTCGTCGATGAACTGGCCTTCCTTGAAGCGCCACATGTTGAACTCGGCGGCCAGCGGCCCCGGTTCGCCCTTGGCCATCAGTTCCGCCATCGCCCAGCCCGAGCCGGGGATCGCCTTGAACCCGCCGGTGCCCCAGCCGCAGTTGATGAAGCAGTTGCCGAGCGGCGTCTTCGAGATGATGGGCGAACGGTCGCCGGTCATGTCCACGATGCCGCCCCATTGCCGCAGCATCTTGAGCCTGCTGATGATCGGGAAGGTTTCCACCAGGGCGCGCAGGGTCTCCTCGATGTGGTGGAACGACCCGCGCTGGGTGTAGTTGTTGAACCCGTCGGTGCCGCCGCCGATCACCATCTCGCCCTTGTCGGATTGCGACATGTAGCCGTGGACGGTGTTGGCCATGACGACCACGTCCATGCAGGGCTTGATCGGTTCGGAGACCAGCGCCTGGAGCGCCACTGCCTCGATCGGCAGGCGGAAGCCCGCCATCTCGGCCAGCTGGCCGGAATGGCCCGCGACGACAAGCCCCAGCTTCTTGCAGCCGATGAAGCCTTTCGTGGTCTCGACCCCGGTGACCTGGCCGTTTTCGGACCGGACGCCCTTCACCTCGCAGTTCTGGATGATGTGCATGCCCATGGCCGAACAGGCGCGCGCATAGCCCCAGGCGACGGCATCGTGCCGCCCGGTTCCGCCGCGCGGCTGCCAGAGCGCGCCGAGGACCGGATAGCGCGGCCCGTCTATGTTCAGGATCGGACAGAGCTCCTTCACCCGCTGGGGCGAGATGAATTCGGTCGCCACCCCTTGCAGGGCATTGGCATGGGCGGTGCGCAGGTAGCCGCGCACCTCGTGATGGGTCTGGGCCAGCATCATCACGCCGCGGGGGCTGAACATGACGTTGTAGTTCAGCTCCTGGCTGAGCGTCTCGTAGAGGCTGCGGGCCTTTTCGTAGATCGCGGCAGAGGAGTCCTGAAGATAGTTCGACCGGATGATCGTGGTGTTGCGTCCGGTGTTGCCGCCGCCGAGCCAGCCCTTCTCGATCACCGCGACATTGGTGATGCCGTGGTTCTTGCCCAGATAGTAGGCGCTCGCAAGGCCGTGGCCCCCTGCCCCCACGATGATCGCGTCGTAGGACGCCCTGGGCTCGGGCGAGGCCCAGGCGCGTTCCCAACCCAGGTGGTAGCGGGCTGCCTCGCGGGCAATGGCAAAGACCGAATAACGCTTCATCAGGGCC
>JBKBVC010000174.1:0-5090 GCA_046289805.1 Tabrizicola sp. | reverse complement strand
GCTGGTGGCCACCGGCGCGACGCCGGCCGAGATGACCTGGAAGGCGGGGATCGACGTCCTCTCGCTTGGCGGCACCAAGAATGGCTGCCTCGGGGTCGAGGGCGTCGTGCTCTTCGACCCGGCGAAGGCCTGGGAGCTGGAGTTGCGGCGCAAGCGGGGCGGGCATCTCTTTTCCAAGCACCGCTTCCTGTCGGCGCAGATGGAGGCCTATCTGACCGATGGCCTCTGGCTGCGGCTGGCGGCCCAGGCCAATGCGATGGGCCAGCGTCTCGCGCAAGGCCTGCGCGACCGGCAGGCGCATGTGCCCCCGGCGGAGGCCAACATGCTGTTTCCGGAATGGCCCGCAGGCCACCATGCCCGGCTCGAGTCCGCCGGCGCGGCCTATTACCGCTTCCCCGCCCCCGAAGGCCGCGAACGCGCGCGGCTTGTCGCCAGCTGGTGCACCACCGAGGCCGAAGTGGACGCTTTCCTGAACGCCTTCTGACCCCGCGTTTTTCGCTCTGTTAGCGGTCGCGCCCGTTTGCAATTGCAGAACCGGGTGATAAGCGGGGGCCGTCACGAATCCGTCACCGAGGACGCCATGGCCGCCGTCAACGAACCCAAGCTCATCGCCGGCAATGCCAACCAGCCGCTGGCCAAGGCCATCGCGCGGCGCATGTCGATGCACCGGGGGATGAGCGTCAATCTCGTCGATGCGCGGGTCGAACGCTTCAACGACCAGGAGATCTTCGTCGAGGTCTTCGAGAATGTCCGCGGCGAGGACATGTATGTCATCCAGCCGACCTCGAACCCGGCGAACGACAACCTGATGGAACTGCTCATCATGGTCGATGCTCTGCGCCGGTCCTCGGCCAGCCGGATCACCGCCGTGATCCCCTATTTCGGCTATGCCCGCCAGGACCGCCGCGCCAAGGCGCGCACCCCGATCAGCGCCAAGCTGGTGGCGAACCTGATCGAGACGGCGGGCGTGGACCGCGTGCTGACCCTGGACCTGCACGCCGCGCAGATCCAGGGCTTCTTCGACATCCCGGTGGACAACCTATATGCCGCCCCGGTCTTTGCCCTGGACATCGAGCACCATTTCAAGGGCCAGATGGACGATATCATGATCGTCTCGCCCGATGTCGGCGGCGTGGCGCGGGCGCGGGAGCTCGCCAAGCGGATCAACGCCCCCCTCGCCATCGTGGACAAGCGCCGCGAGAAGGCGGGCGAAGTGGCGGGGATGACGGTGATCGGCGATGTGAAGGGCCACAAGTGCATCATCGTGGACGACATCTGCGACACGGCCGGGACGCTCTGCAAGGCCGCCGAGACGCTGATGGAGGCCGGCGCGACCGAGGTTCACAGCTACATCACCCATGGCGTGCTGTCGGGGCCGGCGGTGGAACGGGTGGCGAATTCGGTGATGAAGTCGCTGGTCATCACCGATTCCATCGAACAGGGCGACAAGGTGAAGGTGGCGAAGAACATCCGCATCGTCCCCACCGCGCCGATGTTCGCGCAGGCGATCCTGAACATCTGGGGGGGCATGTCCGTTTCCAGCCTGTTCGAGACCGACACCCTGGTCCCGATCTACGAGGGCCTCTATCAGCGCAGCTGACCCGGTTTTGCGCCGGTCTTGCCATAAAGTCAGCGCAATGCGGGTGTAGCCCAAGGATTGTTGCGGCCCTGCGGCGAATGCGGGCCGGATCTGAATGGGCGGCCAGCAGATGCAGTCAAAAGCCATGCCTGCGGAACCGGGGCTCTTGCGCCTCGTGCGCTTCCTGCCGGTCGAGGTGCGGCTTCTGGCCGTCACCGCCCTTGTCGGTGCCCTGGCCGTGGTGCTTGTCCTGGCTACGGGTCGGTCGGTGAACTGGCCGCCGTTCCTTGCCGGCTATGCCGCCACGCTGGGCCTTGCCGCGATCGGCGGCTATGTGCGGCAGACGAAGGATACCCCTCGGATCGCCCTGGCGCTGGTCGGCGCCGCCATCTTCACCGGCTTCACCGCCGTCTCCTCGATCTTCATCTTCGCGCTCTTCCCGCTGCCGAACCCGCTGATCGACCCCGCGTTGATCCGGGCCGACGCGGCGCTGGGCTATGACTGGCCGACCCTCGTCGCCTGGCTGGCCGACTATCCCGGTCTGGCCTGGCTTCTGGGCTGGATCTACCACACATCGCTGGTCCAGATCTTCCTGACAATTGTCGTTCTGGCCGCACTCTCGCGCCCGACCGAACTGCACCGCTTTCTCCTGGTCGGCATGCTGACGCTGATCCTGGCGGTGGCGATCTGGTGGATCGTGCCCAGCGTCGGCCCCTCGGCCTTTCACAGCATCCCCGAGGAGCAGCGGCAGGCGACTGGGCTCTACTTCAACCCTGCCTATGGTCAGCATCTCCTGAAGCTGGTCGAGGTCGGACCGGCCCGGATCAGCCCCGAGGTGATCACCGGAGTCGTGGCCTTTCCCTCCTACCACATGATCATGGCGCTGATGGTGGTCTGGTTCACCCGAGCCACGCCGGCCTTCCTGCCCGCACTGGCCGTCAACACCGCCATGGTTCCGGCGACGCTGACCCATGGCGGCCACCATCTGGTCGATCTTTTCGCCGGCATCGCAGTCTTTGCCCTTGGCGTCTGGATGGCCAGCAAGCTGATCCGCAGGACCTAGGTCAAGTCCCAGTCATCCTCGTCACGCAGAGGCCCGATCGCAAGCCAGTCGGCCCGGATGCGCGCGATGCGGGTATCGGCCCAGGTGCGGAAGACGATCTCGAACCCCGTGGGCGTCACCTTCTCGGCCAGGATATCGACGCGCGAGTTCGAGTTGCAGTCGATATCCCACATCGAGATCCCGATCGTGACGACAGGCGTGTCGAGAAAGGCCTGACTGAAGTCTTGCGGCAAGCGCACCTCGCGCGGGCCCTCGCCCGTCCACATCGCGCCGTCATGCGCAAAATCGTTGAAAAGGACCCGAGACCCCTGCTCGACCCCGACTACCCCTGAAAAGCGCTTCATCCCCAAACACACCTTCCAAACCCGCTGCCCGACATAATGACCAATTCTGGCAGAAAAGGGGTTAGCAAAAGTGGAAAAGCCCCAGGCGGTGCCGGGGCTTTCCTGAAATGTCCTGCGGCAGGGCCGGCTCAGACGCCTGCGGCGGCCCGCATGGCATAGAGGTCGGCCACCGCCTTGTCGGCCGCGTCCTTGTCCGGGTTGACGGCCGCCGCCTCGCAGGCGTCGGCCACCAGCGCATCCAGCGTCGCCGGGGTGAGCTCATCCAGCGGCACGGCCTGTTCGGCCAGGACCGAGACACCCGTCGCGCTGATCTCGGCGAAGCCGCCGGTCACGACATAGGCCTTCGTGCCTTCGGCGCCGACCACCTTCAGAAGCCCCGGCCGCAGCGAGGTGATGGTGGGGGCATGGCCCTCCATCGCTGTCAGATCGCCCATCGCGCCGGGGATCTGGACCTCGGAGGCCGGGAACGACGCGAGGCGCCGTTCCGGGCTGACGAGGTCGAATTGAACCGTGCTGGCCATCTTGCCCCCTTACGCCGCAGCCGCGGCGAGCTTGGCGGCCTTGGCCTTCACTTCTTCGATGTCGCCGACCATGTAGAAGGCCGCTTCCGGCAGGTGGTCATATTCGCCGTTCACCACCGCCTTGAAGGAGGCGATGGTCTTTTCCAGCGGAACCTGCACGCCGTCCGAACCGGTGAAGACCTTGGCCACGTCGAACGGCTGCGACAGGAAGCGCTGGATCTTCCTGGCGCGGGCCACGGTCAGCTTGTCCTCTTCGGACAGTTCGTCCATGCCGAGGATGGCGATGATGTCCTGCAGCGACTTGTAGCGCTGGAGGATCCCCTGCACCGCGCGGGCGACGGTGTAGTGCTCTTCGCCCACGATCTCCGGGGCAAGCATGCGGCTGGTCGAGTCCAGCGGGTCCACCGCCGGGTAGATGCCGAGTTCCGAGATCGCACGGCTGAGAACCGTGGTGGCGTCGAGGTGGGCGAAGGACGTGGCCGGCGCGGGGTCGGTCAGGTCGTCGGCCGGAACGTAGATCGCCTGCACCGAGGTGATCGAGCCCTGCTTGGTCGAGGTGATGCGTTCCTGCAAGGCGCCCATGTCGGTGGCGAGCGTCGGCTGGTAGCCCACGGCCGAGGGGATACGGCCCAGAAGGGCCGACACTTCCGAACCGGCCTGGGTGAAGCGGAAGATGTTGTCCACGAAGAACAGCACGTCGGTCCCCGACTGGTCGCGGAACTGCTCGGCCAGGGTCAGGCCGGTCAGCGCCACGCGGGCGCGCGCCCCCGGGGGTTCGTTCATCTGGCCATAGACCAGGGCCACTTTCGAGGCGGACAGGTCGTCGATCTTGATGACGCCCGATTCGATCATCTCGTGATAGAGGTCGTTGCCCTCGCGGGTGCGTTCACCCACGCCCGCGAAGACCGAATAGCCCGAGTGCACCTTGGCGATGTTGTTGATCAGTTCCATGATCAGAACCGTCTTGCCCACGCCCGCGCCGCCGAACAGTCCGATCTTGCCGCCCTTGGCGTAGGGCGCCAGAAGGTCGATGACCTTGATCCCGGTCACCAGGATCTGGCTTTCCGTCGCCTGTTCGCTGAAGGCCGGGGCGGGCTGGTGGATCGCCCGGGTTTCCTTGGCCACGACCGGGCCCTTTTCGTCCACCGGCTCGCCGATCACGTTCAGGATGCGGCCCAGCGTCGCGTCCCCCACGGGAACCGAGATCGGCGCGCCGAGGTCCTTCACGGCCGTCCCGCGCACGAGGCCTTCGGTCGCGTCCATGGCGATGGTGCGCACGGTGTTCTCGCCCAGGTGCTGCGCTACCTCGAGGATCAGGCGCTTGCCGTTGTTGGTGGTTTCCAGCGCGTTCAGGATCGCGGGCAGCGCGCCATCGAACTGAACGTCGACGACGGCGCCGATGACCTGCGTCACCTTGCCGGTGCCAGCGGATGCTTTCGGGGCTTTTGCCATTGTCTTTTACTCCGGGTTCGTCAGAGCGCCTCGGCGCCCGAAATGATTTCGATGAGTTCCTTGGTGATCGCGGCCTGACGGCTCCGGTTGTACTGGATCGTCAGCTTGTTGATCATGTCGCCGGCATTGCG
>JBKBVC010000173.1:0-5101 GCA_046289805.1 Tabrizicola sp. | reverse complement strand
CGGCTGCCGGCCCAGCGGCGGCGGCTTCCACCACTCTTGGCTGCGTCGCGGCCTGCTGTTCCGCCAGCATCTGCCGCATCATCGCTTCCTGCTCTTCCCGGGTTATCGGGCGGATGCGCGACAGCTGCTGCGTGACCTGTTCGCGCAGGCTGTTCAGCAAGCCCTCGAACAGCTGGAAGGCCTCGGTCTTGTATTCGTTCAGCGGGTCGCGCTGCGCATAGCCGCGGAAGCTGACCACCGAGCGCAGATGCTCAAGCCGCAGAAGATGCTCGCGCCACTTCGTGTCGATGGATTGCAGCAGGACCTGCTTCTCGATGGTCTGCATCGTGGCCGCGCCGAAGGCTTCGGTCTTTTCGGCCATCATCCGGTCAGAGGCCTCGACGATCCGGTCATAGACCCCGGCCTGGTCTACGCCCTCCTCGGCCGCCCAGTCGGCGATCGGGAGGTCGAGGTTCAGCATCTCGCGACAGGCGGCGGTCAGGCCCTCGGTGTCCCAGCTGTCCGGGTAGGACCTGGGCGGCATGTGGAGATCGACCAGGTCCGCGATCACCTGATGGCGCATGTCGGCGGCCACGTCTGCGACGTGGTCGGCCTGCATGATCTCCATCCGCTGTTCGAAGATCGCCTTGCGCTGGTCGTTCATCACGTCGTCGAACTTCAGCAGCTGCTTGCGGATGTCGAAGTTGCGGGCCTCGACCTTTGCCTGTGCCTTTTCCAGGCTCTTGTTGACCCAGGGGTGAACGATGGATTCGCCTTCCTGCATGCCCAGCGTGGACAGGACCTTGTCAAGCCGCTCGGATCCGAAGATCCGCATCAGGTCGTCTTCGAGGCTCAGGAAGAAGGCCGATCGCCCCGGGTCGCCCTGCCGGCCCGAGCGGCCGCGCAGCTGGTTGTCGATCCGGCGGCTTTCGTGGCGTTCGGTGCCCAGGACGAACAGGCCCCCGGCCTGCTTGACCGCCTCTTCCTCGGCCTTGTGTTCGGCCTCGATCCGGGCGCGGATGGCGACATGGTCGCCGTGCGGATCGGCGGCGATGGCCTCCATCACCTTGAACTCGACATTGCCGCCCAACTTGATGTCGGTGCCGCGACCGGCCATGTTGGTGGCGATGGTCACCGCACCCAGCTTGCCGGCATCGGCGACGATCTTCGCTTCCTGCTCGTGCTGGCGCGCGTTCAGCACGTTGTGCGGGATGCCTTCCTTCTTCAGCATCGCCGACAGCATTTCGGACTTCTCGATCGAGGTGGTGCCGACCAGGATCGGCTGACCCTTCGCATGGGCTTCCTTGATCGCCTTCAGGATGCCGTCGTATTTCTCGCGCGCGGTGCGGAAGACCTGGTCATGCTCGTCTATCCGGGCCACGGGGCGGTTGGTCGGCACCTCGACCACGCCGAGGCCGTAGATCTCGCGGAATTCCTCCGCCTCGGTCGCTGCGGTGCCGGTCATGCCGCCCAGCTTTTCGTAGAGGCGGAAGTAGTTCTGGAAGGTGACGCTGGCGTAGGTGACATTCTCGGGCTGAATCCTGACGCCTTCCTTGGCCTCGATCGCCTGGTGAAGCCCGTCCGACAACCGGCGCCCCTTCATCATGCGACCGGTGAACTCGTCGATCAGGATCACCTCGCCATCGCGGACGATGTATTGCTGGTCCTTGAAGAACAGCTTGTGCGCCCGAAGTGCCTGGTTGACGTGGTGCACGATCGAGGTGCTTTCGGCGGCGTAAAGGTTCTGACCCTCCGGCAGGATCCCCGCCTGACGCAGCAGATCCTCGATCACGTCGTTGCCTTCTTCCGTCAGCGTGACGCTGCGGGTCTTTTCGTCCACCGCGTAATGTTCGGGTTGCAGAAGCGGGATCACCTTGTCCACCGCCTGATAGAGCGGACTGCGGTCCTGGCTCGGGCCCGAGATGATGAGAGGCGTCCGCGCCTCGTCGATCAGGATACTGTCCACCTCGTCCACGATGGCATAGTAATGTCCGCGCTGCGCCATGTCCTCCAGCGAGGACTTCATGTTGTCGCGCAGGTAGTCGAAGCCGAGTTCATTGTTCGTGGCATAGGTGATGTCGGCCCGGTAGGCCGCCATCTTTTCCGCGTCGGGTTGATGCGAATAGACGACGCCCGTGGTCATGCCCAGCTGGGCATAGACCTTGCCCATCCATTCCGCGTCGCGCTTGGCCAGGTAGTCATTCACCGTCACGACATGCACGCCGCGCCCGGTCAGCGCGTTCAGATAGGCCGCGAAGGCCGCGACCAGCGTCTTGCCTTCGCCGGTCTTCATCTCGCTGATGTTCCCCTGATGCAGGAACATCGCCCCCTTCAGCTGCACGTCGAAGGCCCGCAGCCCCAGAGCCCGCCGCGCCGCCTCGCGGCAGTTGGCAAAGGCTTCCGGCAGGATCGCATCCAGGCTTTCGCCGCCTTCCTGCACCCGCTTCTGGAACTCGCGTGTCTTGGCGATGATGCCCTCGTCCGACAGCGCCTGATACTCGGGCTCCAGCGCGTTGATCTGCGCCACCACCGGGCGGACGGACTTTACCTTGCGGTCGTTCGGCGTCCCGAACACCTTCCGCGCGAGCGTTCCCAGACCCAGCATTTCATCTCCCGCAGGGCAGCTTCTGACAGCATCGTGTGACCCTTGGGCTTGCCCGGCCCCGACAGCTTCCCTAGAAGGGCCTGTGTATGACCGGATGGCCCCGCTTCACGCGACTGTCGCGATGTAAGGGGAAGGTCCGGGATAGTCAACTTGGGCAGGCGGATCGCCCCGATCAGGAGATGGTGAAAATGACGAAACGTTCTGCTTTCTGGCCGGCTCTCGCCCTGGCCGCCACCCTGTCCGGGCCGGTGCTGGCCGAAGGCGAGACGGCCGATACCGTGGTTGCTACCGTGAACGGTACGCAGATCACGCTCGGCCACATGATCGCGTTGCGCGAAAGCCTGCCGCAGGAATACCAGCAGCTGCCCGATGACGTGCTGTTCAAGGGCATCTTCGAACAGCTGATCCAGCAGGAGCTTCTGGCCCAGTCGGTGCCGGACCTGCCGCCCCGCGCCCTGGCGACCATCGACAACAACAGGCGCGGCCTGGTCTCGGGCATCGCCATCGAGGCCTTGGCGAAGGATGCCGTCACCGACGCGGCGCTGCAGGCGGCCTATGACGAACGTTTCAAGGATGCCAAGCCGCAGACCGAGTACAACGCCGCGCACATCCTGGTCGAGACCGAGGAGGAGGCCAAGGCGATCAAGGCCGAACTCGACGCCGGTGCCGATTTTGCCGAGATCGCCAAGGCCAAATCCACTGACACGGGCTCGGGCGCGAACGGGGGCGACCTCGGCTGGTTCGGCCTCGGCATGATGGTCAAGCCCTTCGAGGATGCGGTTGTCGCCGCCAAGGTGAGCGAGGTCGCGGGCCCGATCAAGACCGACTTCGGCTGGCACCTGATCCTGGTCAAGGAAACCCGTGTCGCCGAAAAGCCGACGCTGGACCAGCTGCGCGACGAGCTGGCCACCCAGGTCGAGAATGCCGCGATCAACGCCAGGATCGAGGAACTGACCAAGGAGGCGACCATCACCCGCGAGGGCGAGGGGCTGGACCCTGCGCTTCTCAAGAACTCGGCGCTGATCGAGTGACAACCTGATCCGGGGGCGACGCACATGGCAAAGACCGACTGGAAGGCCGAGGCGAAGGCACTGAAGAAGAAGGTGCGCAAGCTGAAGGAAAGCCTGAGCGCCGCCGCCGGCCCGGTGGCCGAGGCAGTGCAGGAGGCGGTGGGGGATGTGGTCGCGGCGGCGAAGAAGGCGATGAAGCCGGTCTCGCCGCTGGCCCCCGCGCAGTTCCCGGTGTTGCCCCAGATCAAGGGGGCAGAATTCGCCGCCGTCGAGGCCGGCGTGCGCTACCAGAACCGCAAGGACGTGATGCTGGTGCGCCTCGCCCCCGGCACAACGATGGCCGGTGTCTTCACCCGCTCCTCCACCCGCTCGGCTTGCGTTCGCGATTGTCAGGCGAAACTGGCGATGAAGGTTCCCGCCGGGGCAGGGGCGGCGATCATCGTGAACTCGGGCAATTCCAACGCCTTCACCGGGCGCGCGGGGGACGAGGCGGTTGCCGCCGTCACCGGCGCCGTGGCCGAGGCGCTGGGCATCCCTGCCAGCCGGGTGTTCTCGTCCTCCACCGGCGTTATCGGCGAGCCGCTGCCCTTCGAGAAGATCACCGCCAGGGTTCCCGACCTCGTCGCTGCGCTGACCGAGGACGCGATGGAGATGGCCGCCCGGGCGATCATGACGACCGACACCTTCCCGAAGGGCGCGGCAGCAACCGTGCAGGGCGACGGCGGGCTCATCCATATCGCCGGCATCGCCAAGGGCTCGGGCATGATCGCACCCGACATGGCCACCATGCTGGTCTACATCTTCACCGACGCGAGGATCGGCGCGAACCAGTTGCAGAAGATGCTCGCGCGCAACGTGGACGAGACCTTCAACTCGATCACCGTGGACAGCGACACTTCGACCTCCGACACGCTGCTCGTCGCCGCCACCGGCCAGTCCCCGGCGGCCGAGGTCAAGGGCCCGGTGCTCAAGGCCTTCGAGACGGCGCTGCGCGGCGTGATGCGCGACCTTGCGCTTCAGGTGGTGCGGGATGGCGAGGGCGCGACCAAGCTGGTCGAAGTCCGCGTGACAGGCGCGGCCTCGGACGATGACGCGGCCAGGGTCGCCTTCGCCATCGCCAACTCGCCCCTGGTCAAGACCGCGGTCGCCGGGCAGGATCCGAACTGGGGCCGCATCGTCGCCGCCATCGGCAAGTCGGGCGCCGAGGCCGACCGCGACCGTCTGACCATCCGTTTCGGCGACATCCTCGTCGCGCAGAACGGCTGGCGGAACCCCGACTACCGGGAAGAGGACGGCGCCGCCTACATGCAGCGGCAGGAACTTGTCTTCGCCGTGGACCTCGGGCTCGGCAAGGGGAGGCGCACGGTCTGGACCTGCGACCTCACCGCCCGCTACGTCGAGATCAACGCGGACTACCGCTCCTGATTTCATCTGTCCGCAAATATCCCACGGGGGTCCGGGGGTGTGAAACCCCCGGGGGATCCTTCAAGGACCCCGCAAGAAGATA
>JBKBVC010000172.1:0-5106 GCA_046289805.1 Tabrizicola sp. | reverse complement strand
GCTTGGTCGAATCAATAACGCGAATCAGGCCGGGGGAAAGGCCGAATCAGCGGTTTTTCTTTACCCAGACCTGATCGTCTATCAGGCGTTGCAATTGTCTTGACAGGGCGGCCCGATCCTCGCCGAGGTCGGCACTGTCGGACGTGCCGCTTCGTTCCGACCGGTGGCGGGCTTCGGCGGCCTGGGAAAGCCGCCAGGTCAGGCCTTCGTCGGGCAGGCCTTCCATATCCTCCATTGCGTCTTCGACCTCACGCCGCGCGCCCCGGCGGGCCTCGAGTTTCGCCAGTTCCTCGGCCAGGCAGAGCGCGGCAAGGTCATCGTCCTGACGGTTGCGGACCGGGGGGGCGATGGCGACATGGGGACGCGACATCAGCGCGTCAAGGGCTGCGGGGGCAGACTGGGCGATCCTGGCGTGCAGATCGGGCAAGTCGGCGCCGGCAAGGATCATCTGGCGGAGCATGTCGTGGTCTTCGCCGGTCAGGTCCAGCCGTTCCAGCGCGGATTCGAAGCGGCGGATCAGGGCCGGGTGCAGGATCAGGGTCGCCAGGATCACCGCCTCGCGCAGGATCTCGTCCACCGGGCCTTCCGCCCGGGCCAGAAGCGAGGAACGGGTCGAGGCAAGTGCCCCGCCCGATGGGGCGAACCTGCCGCCCTTGCGCCAGGGGCCGGGCTGGAAGGGGCGCGCCTGCGCGGTGCCGAAAAGCTCCCGGCGCAGGTGCTTGATCTCTTCGGCATAGTGGGTGCGGATCGACGGGTCGGTGATCCGGGCGAGGTGCCCGCGCAAAACCTTGTCCAGCGCCGCCCGGCGTTCCGGGCTGTCGAAGACGCGGCCCTCGGTCTCGCGCTGCCAGAGCAGCTGGACCATGGGCTTGGCCTGGTCGAGCACCGCCTGCATCGCGGACGCGCCCTGAGCCTTCAGAAGGTCGTCCGGATCCATGCCGCCCGGCAGGATCGCAATCCGCAGCGCCTTGCCGGCCTCCAGAAGTGGCAGGGCGAGGTCGATGACCCGGTGAGCGGCGGCGATCCCGGCCTTGTCGCCGTCAAGCGCCATGATCGGCTCATCCGCGATACGCCAGATCATCCGCAGCTGGTCCTCGGTGATCGCGGTGCCCAGGGGCGCGACCGCGGCGGTGAACCCGGCCTCGCTGAGCGCGATGACGTCCATGTAGCCTTCGGCCACGATCAAGGGCTTGCCCTTGCCGGCAGCCTCGCGCGCGGGGGAGTGGTTGAAGAGGGTGCGGCCCTTGTCGAACAGCTCGGTTTCCGGGCCGTTCAGGTATTTGGCCTGCACGTTCGGGTCCAAGGTCCGGCCACCAAGGCTGATCGGGCGGCCGCGGGTGTCCTTGATCGGGAAGATGATCCGCGCGCGGAAGCGGTCGTAGAGGCTGCCGTCATCCGCCTTGGCGATCAGGCCCGAGGCGACCATCAGGTCAGGCGCAATCCCCTTCGCGGCCAGTGCGTCCTTCAGCGCATGGCGGGAGGCGGGGGCCCAGCCGATGTCCCAGCGGTCCCAGGCGGCCTCGTTCAGGCGGCGTTTCTGGGACAGATAGGCGCGGGCTTCCGCCCCGGCGCCGGTCTTGAGTTGCAGGCGGTAGAAGCGGATCGCCTCGTCCATCACCTGTTGCAGAAGCGTGCGCCGGTCGGCCCGCTCGGCCGCCTTCGGGTCGCGGGCAGGCATCTGCAACCCGGCCTCGCGGGCGAGGATTTCCACCGCTTCCATGAAGCCGAGGTTCTCGGATTCCTTCACGAAGGTGACGGCATCGCCCTTCGCGTGGCAGCCGAAGCAGTAGTAGAAGCCCTTGCGGTCATCGACGTGGAAGCTGGCGGATTTCTCCTGATGAAAGGGGCAGGGTGCCCAGAAATCGCCCTTGGCGAGGTTCGACTTGCGCATGTCCCAGGTGACCTTCCTGCCGACGATGGAGGAGAGGGTCACCCTGGTGCGCAACTCGTCGAGGAATCCGGGTGGCAGGGACATGGGTCCGCTTATAGCAGATCGGACGCCCGGTGCAGCCCCCGGGGGCGCTTCGCCCCCCGGACCCCCCGAGAGTATTTGTGCAAGGGGCAAGTGCATTTGCCCTTTCGCAAATACTCCACGGGGGTGCGGGGGTGTGAAACCCCCGCTGCCGACGTGGGTCAGAGCCCCAGCCGGTCGCGCATCGCGTACCAGGTCATCGCGGTGACGAGGAGCGGCCAGCGCAGCAGTGCTCCGCCCGGGAAGCGGTATTGCGGCAGGCTGGCCATCAGGTCGAAGCGTTCCATCTGCCCTGCCGCCGCCTCGGCCATCAGCTTGCCCGCCAGTGTGGCCATGGCGACCCCGTGGCCGGAGTAGCCGGAGGCGGACAGCACGTTCTGCCCCGGCCGGGTAAAGCAGGGCATGCGGTTGACCGTGATCGCCAGCGTGCCACCCCAGGCGTAGTCGATCCGGGTTTTCGCCAGTTGCGGATAGACCTTGAGCATGGGTTTCGACACGGTCCTGATGATGTCGGGGAAGCGGTAGCCGTAGCTCTCCCCGCCACCGAAGAGCAGGCGGTTGTCTTCGGACAGCCGCCAGTAGTTGACGACGAAACGGGTGTCGGCGACCGCGACGGGTTCGGAGAGGAGGTCGCGCGCCCGCTCACCCAGAGGTTCAGTTGCGACGATGAAGTTGTTGATCGGCATGACCTTTGCCGAAACCTTGGGGGAAAGCTGGCCGAGGTAGCCGTTCCCCGCCAGGATCACCGTGGCGCAATCGACATGGCCTGACGGGGTGCGGACCACAGGGCGGGGCCCGGGCTCGACGCGGTGGACTTCGCTGAGTTCGTGAATGCGGACTCCCGCCTTGGCGGCCGCCTTGGCAAGGCCGATGGCGTAGTTCAGCGGGTGCAGGTGGCCCGCGTCGCGGTCGATCTCGCCGCCGACATATTCGGTCGAACCGATCAGGCGGCGGATGCCGGTTCTGTCAAGCGGTTCAAGGTGCTGGTAGCCGTAGTCGCGGCGCAGCTTTTCGGCATAGGCGTGGGTGTCGCGGACCTCGGCCTCGGACCGGCAGGCGTGCGCGATGCCGGGGTGGAAGGTGACCGGCATGGCGTGGTCGCGCACCAGCGCCTTGACCAGGGCCTTGGCTTCCTCGGCCAGGTTCCAGAGCCGGTGGGCATTCTCGCGTCCCACGCTCTTTTCCAGCCAGACCTGATCCTGCCGCTGGCCCGACCCGACTTGCCCGCCGTTGCGGCCGCTTGCGCCGAAGCCCACGCGGTGCGCCTCGAGCAGCACCACGTCGAAGCCCTTCTGTGCCAGATGCAGCGCAGCGGACAGGCCGGTGTAGCCGCCGCCCACGACGCAGACATCGGCCCTGGTCGCGCCCTTCAGGACCGGAAAGCGGTCAATGGGCGCGGCAGTGGCGGCATAGTAGCTTTGCGGCCATTCCCCGCGCCGGTCGTTGATGTGCAGGAGGTTCATCAGACGTTCAGAAGCAGGTGTTCGCGTTCCCACGGGCTGATGACTTGCAGGAACTCCTTGTATTCGTTGCGCTTCACGCTGTCATAGACCTTGATGAAGTCCTGCCCCATCACCTCTTTCAGCGCCTCGTCCTCGTCGAGAAGGTCGAGCGCATCGCCCAGGTTCGCCGGGATGTCCTCGCTGTCGATATAGGCCGAGCCGGTGAATTCGGGCCGCGCCTCGACCTTGTTCATCAGGCCGAGATAGCCGCAGGCGAGCGTGGCCGCGATGCCGAGATAGGGGTTGCAGTCCATCCCCGGCAGGCGGTTTTCCACCCGCCGCGCCGAGGCCGAGGAAATCGGCACGCGCAGGCCCGTCGTGCGGTTGTCGCGGCCCCATTCCAGGTTGATGGGCGCGGCGAAGTCGGGGACGTAGCGGCGGTAGCTGTTCACATAGGGCGCGAACAGGGCCACGGCGGCGCCGAGGTGCTTCTGCAAGCCGCCGATGAAGTTCAGGAAGGCTTCCGTCTCCACTCCCTTCGGCCCGGCGAAGATGTTCTTGCCGGTCTTCGTGTCCACGACGGACGTGTGGATGTGCATGGCGCTGCCCGGCTCGCCGGCGATCGGTTTGGCCATGAAGGTGGCAAAGCAGTCATGGCGCAGCGCCGCCTCGCGGATCAGGCGCTTGAAGAAGAACACGTCGTCGGCGAGCCTGACCGGGTCGCCATGGGCGAGGTTCAGCTCGATCTGGCCCGCACCGCCTTCCTGGAGGATGCCGTCGATTTCAAGGCCCTGCGCTTCGGCATAGTCGTAGATGTCGTCGATGACCTTGCCGTATTCGTCCACCGCTGACATCGAATAGGCCTGTTTGGCCGCCGCCCGGCGCCCGGTCCGGCCCATGGGCGGGATCACCGGCATGTTGGGGTCGGTATTGCGGGCGGTCAGGAAGAATTCCATCTCGGGCGCGACGACGGGCTTCCAGCCCTGTGCCTCGTACAGCGCGACGATGCGGCGCAGCACGTTGCGGGGGCTGAAGGGCACGAGGTTGCCCTGCTGGTCCTTGGCGTCATGGATCACCTGAAGCGTCACGTCCGCCGTCCAGGGCGCGGCGGTGGCGGTGGACCAGTCGGGTTCGAGGATCATGTCGGGTTCGGTGAAGGCGTCGAAGGGGTTGTCGGCCCATTCGCCGGTGATCGTCTGCAGAAAGATCGAGTTCGGCAGGAAATAGCTGGTCTGCTTGGCGAATTTCGCGGCGGGCATCGCCTTGCCGCGCGCCACCCCGGCGATGTCGCCGATGATGCATTCCACTTCGTCCACCCGGCGGTTGCCGATGTAGTCACGCGCTGCCTCGGGCAGCTGGTCGGTCCACTTGGACATAGGTCACACGTTGTTGGGGGGGTGGCCCCCGCGGCCGACAGGGTCAGGCGCGGAGCTTCTCGGCCCCGGTTTTCTTCGCTTGGTGGGTCAGGAAGAATTCCGCGATCCGGTCGGCCATCGCCGGGCTGTCGAGGGGCGTGTCGAGCCTTCGGGTGGCATCGGCAAGGAGCGCGTCGGGGACCAGACCCGGCCCCCGGACCTTGATCAGCCCCTCCATGAACTCCTTGCGGAATTCGGGGTGGGGCTGGACGGTGAACATGCGGTCGTCATAGAGCAGCGCCGCGTTCTCGCAGAGCGCGGTAGAGGCGAGGACCTT
>JBKBVC010000171.1:2404-5114 GCA_046289805.1 Tabrizicola sp. | reverse complement strand
GAGAATTCGTCTCCTTCATCGGCCCGTCGGGTTGCGGCAAGACGACGTTCCTCAGGGCGATCGCGGCGCTGGAGCATCCGACGGAGGGCAGGCTGACCGTCAACGGGATGACGCCGGACGAGGCAAGGCAGGCCCGCGCCTATGGCTATGTGTTCCAGGCGGCGGGGCTCTATCCCTGGCGGACGATCGCCGGGAATATCCGTCTGCCGCTCGAGATCATGGGGTTCTCGCGCGCCGAGCAGGAGGAGCGGATCGAACGGGTGCTGGCGCTCGTGGATCTTCAGGGGTTCGGGAAGAAATACCCCTGGCAGCTGTCCGGCGGGATGCAGCAGCGCGCCTCGATCGCGCGGGCCCTGGCCTTCGATGCCGACATCCTGCTGATGGATGAGCCCTTCGGGGCGCTCGACGAGATCGTCCGCGACCGGCTGAACGAGGAGCTCCTGAAGCTCTGGGCGCGGACGGGCAAGACCATCGGCTTCGTGACCCATTCGATCCCCGAGGCGGTCTACCTTTCGACCCGGATCGTGGTGATGAGCCCGCGGCCGGGGCGGATCACCGACGTGATCGAATCGACCCTGCCGCGGGAACGTCCGCTCGACATCCGCGACACGGCCGAGTTCATCGCGATCGCGCACCGGGTGCGCGAGGGGCTGAGGGCGGGACATGTCGATGAGGTCTGAGGCACTGTCCGCGATGTCGGGTCCGGCGTCGAACCGACCGCGATGGCCCGGCCCGGCCGGGCGGGGGGCGGCGCCATGCCTGGCAAGGGGCGGGCGGCCCGGTTGCGGCAAGCGGTCTGCCCCGCCGCCGCCGAACGGATCCGGGGCGGGTCATCTGGATGCCCGCCGATCGGGGAAGGGAGCGCCAGGGTGAGATCGGTCCTTCCCATCCTCACTGTGCTTGGTGCGATCCTTGCGCTCTGGTATGCTGCGGCGGTGTGGCTGAACAGCGCCTGGACCTACGATCAGGCGGCGCGGGCGGGGACAGAGGTTTCCATCCGCGCCCTCCTGGCCGACACGATGGTGCAGGAGCGCCCCGTCCTGCCCGCGCCGCATCAGGTTGCCGCGGGGCTGTGGGACGGGATCGCCGGGCAGAAGGTGACCTCCAAGCGCAGCCTCGTCTATCACGCCTGGGTCACGCTTTCGGCGACGCTGGTCGGGTTTGCGATCGGTGCGGCGCTCGGCATCCTGCTGGCCGTGGGGATCGTGCACAACCGGGCGATGGATCTGAGCGTCATGCCCTGGGCCATCGCCTCCCAGACGATTCCGATCCTCGCCATCGCGCCCATGGTCATCGTCGTGCTCGCATCGGTCGGCGTCACCGGGCTTCTGCCCAAGGCGGTGATCTCGGCCTATCTGTCGTTCTTCCCGGTGGTTGTCGGCATGGTGAAGGGCCTCAGGGCACCCGATGCGATGCAGCTCGACCTTCTGAAGACCTATAACGCAAGCCGGATCCAGACCCTCTGGATGCTACGCCTGCCGGCATCGGTGCCCTATCTCTTCGCCTCGCTGAAGGTCTCGGTCGCCGCGTCGCTGGTGGGCGCGATCGTCGGCGAATTGCCGGCGGGTGCCACGGCGGGGCTCGGCGCGCGCCTTCTTTCGGGCAGTTACTACGGCCAGACCGTGCAGATCTGGGCCGCGCTCTTCACGGCGGCGATCCTGGCGGCCCTGCTCGTCCTCTTCATCGGCGGGGTGGAGCGGATGACGTTGAGACGCATGGGGATGGTGCGATGACCTGGTTCTGGGGCGCCATCGTCTTCTGGCTCGCGGCCTGGGGGGTCAACGCCTGGCTTTCCGGCCGTCCGGTGGCACGGACGCGGGGCGTGAAACTCTTCATTCCGGCGCTCTTCGGCGTCACGGTCCTGGTGCTCTGGGAGGGGACGGTGCGAGGCCTTGGGGTGCCGTCGGTGATCCTGCCCGCGCCTTCGGCGATATGGACCACGATCGTGTCGTCGCTGCCGGTGCTGGCGGGGGATTTCGTCCAGACCATCGTGAAGGGTGCGCTCACGGGCTACGTGATCGGCTGCGGCGCCGCGGTGCTGACGGCCATCGCCATCGACCGTTCGCCCTTCCTGCAGCGGGGCCTCCTGCCCATCGGCAACTTCGTCGCGGCCCTGCCCATCGTGGGAATCGCGCCGATCCTCGTCATGTGGTTCGGCTTCGACTGGCAGTCGAAGGCGGCTGTCGTGGTCGTCATGGTCTTCTTCCCCGTTCTCGTGAACACCGTGGCGGGGCTTGGCGCCGCCGAGCGGATGCAGCGCGACCTCATGGCGACCTGGGGCGCCTCCTACTGGCAGACACTCTTCAAGTTGCGCCTGCCGGCGGCGATGCCCTTCATCTTCAACGGGTTGAAGATCGCGACGACGCTTGCCCTCATCGGCGCCATCGTCGCGGAATTCTTCGGCTCGCCCATCAAAGGCATGGGTTTCCGGATCTCGACGGCCGTGGGACAGCTCGCGCTGGACATGGTCTGGGCGGAGATTGCCGTGGCGGCGCTGGCCGGCTCGGCCTTCTACGGGCTTGTGGCGCTGATCGAGAAAGGCGTCACGTTCTGGCACCCGTCGCAGCGCGCGCGGGGCTGACAACAGGGGAGTAAGGCAATGAAGAGACTGATGGCATCGGCGGCGGCATTCGGCCTTCTGGCCGGGGGCGTCTGGGCGGCCGAGGACGTGACGCTGCAGCTAAAATGGGTCACCCAAGCCCAGTTCGCG
>JBKBVC010000171.1:0-2394 GCA_046289805.1 Tabrizicola sp. | reverse complement strand
GTTCGCGGGCTATTACGTCGCCAAAGACAAGGGCTTCTACGAGGAGGAAGGCCTCAACGTCACGATCAAGCCGGGCGGGCCGGACATCGCGCCGACGCAGGTCGTGGCCGGGGGCGGGGCGGATGTCGTCATCGACTGGATGCCCTCGGCTCTCGCGGCGCGGGAGAAGGGCCTTCCGCTGGTGAACATCGCCCAGCCCTTCAAGTCTTCGGGCATGATGCTGACTTGTCTGAAGGAGACGGGGATCAAGACCCCGGAGGATTTCCGCGGCAAGACACTCGGCGTCTGGTTCTTCGGCAACGAATATCCCTTCCTCAGCTGGATGGCGACCCTCGGGATCCCGACGACGGGCGGCCCGGACGGGGTGGAGGTGCTCAAGCAGGGCTTCAACGTCGATCCGCTCCTGCAGAAACAGGCGGCCTGCATCTCGACCATGACCTACAACGAATACTGGCAGGTGATCGACGCCGGCATTGCGCCCGAGGATCTCGTGACCTTCAAGTACCAGGACATGGGCGTGGCCACGATGGAGGACGGCCTTTACGTGCTTGAGGACAAGCTGAAGGATCCGGCCTTCGAGGAGAAGATGGTGAAGTTCGTCCGCGCATCCATGAAGGGCTGGAAATGGGCCGAGGAGCACCCGGACGAGGCGGCGATGATCGTACTCGACAACGATGAGACCGGCGCGCAGACCGAGACCCACCAGAAGCGGATGATGGGCGAGGTCGCCAAGCTGACGGCGGGGTCGAACGGAGAGCTGGATCCGGCCGATTATGAACGCACGGTGGCGACGCTGCTTGCGGGCGGGTCCGATCCGGTGATCTCGAGGCCGCCGGAGGGCGCCTGGACGCACCAGATCACCGACAAGGCGCTGAAGTGACACCGGCCGGATGAAGGAAGGGGCGGAAAACTCCGCCCTTTCCCTCCCCGATTGATCGGCGTCAGCGACGCAGGGGGCGGCCGTGGGGCAAGGTCGGGAAGGAAAGCCGGTGTGCCATCCCGAAGCATGAGGGCGGGAAGGGCAGAGCGCCGGCCCGAAAGGAGAGACCATGCCCCGTTACCTCGAACGCCGCGTCGCGCAAACGTCGCTCGTGCTGGCCACCGTGCTTCTCGGCGCGCTGGCCGGGTGCACCGCACCACAGAAGCCCCTCGAACACTGCGAGCCCGGCGTGAACGAGTTGAGCAACACCGCCAACGTGCTGCCGGGCAACTGCTGATCGGCGCAGCCGGTCACGGTTCGTCAACCTTCCTGTGGTCTTCTGACCGCAGGAGGTGCGCATGGCCGAGCTGGTACGGGACAGGCGGGAATCGATCACTGCCACCGCGCTGCGGTTCGGGCAAAGGGCGGTGGCTGTCCTGGCGGTGGCCGTGCTCTTCTGGCTGAACTGGAAGATCCAGTTCGCGGCGCCGCCCGGCTATCTCTTCGCGATGCGCAGTGCGGCGGCGGAGGCGGGCTATTGCCTCGCCGTGGCGCAGGATTTCGGTCGTGACCCGGTCGCGGCGGAACTGGCGGACTTCTGGGTCGGCCGGCTCGCGCAGCTCGGTCGGGGCATGGGGGGGCCGATCGCCGAAGGGCGTGCGGCGCTGCAGCGCGATCTGGCCTCCGTCGAGGGCGAGCGCAGCGACCGGTTGCGCGCGGCGATGCGGGCCTGTGCCGATCGGGCGGTCACCTATGGCCTCCGCCTCGACCGGCTTTCCTAGGCACAGCCGAAGGTCCGGTGGCCGACCAGTTCATCGGCCAGTTCATCGGCCAGATCACCGGCCAGATCACCGGACAGGTCGCGGGAGCAAGTCTCGGGAACCGTTCGCCCGCCGCATCCCCGGCTGCGAGGCCGGACGATCAACCGCGCGCGGCCCGGCACCTCGCGACCACAGCGCGTCGCGACCTCGGGCGGACCCGGGAAGCCCCCGCGGAACGCGCGGTCACCGCCCGGCCTGCACCCGCTGCCCGACGGGACGGGGGCGCGGCGCTTTGCCGTAAGCCGGCATTGCGCCGGTACCATCATGTGCGGGCTGCCAGTCCGCCCGCCGGGCCGGCCGCCAGTGCCGTCGCGCATCCGCGCGCGCGCCATTCCCATGTCTGCACCCGCGCGGACTGAGCGGGAAAATCCGGGTGCGCAGCTTCGGGTGCGCCCCGCGCCCGCACCTGCGCGAACCGCACGAAGGCCACCGCGGTCAGAAGCCCCATCATGCCCCCGCGCCCGCACCTGCGCGGACCGCACATCGCATGAGAGCTTCAGGAGGTATCGCTGTCCGCCGGGTCCGCGCCCGCACGGCCGTTACCCGAACGGCCCACGTCCGAACGCAGTATGTCGCGCGCCCGCCACGCCCGGGCACGCCGGGTCCCGTGTCGTGTCCTCGGCAAGCGCAACGGATCCTCGCCACGCGCATCGG
>JBKBVC010000170.1:0-5119 GCA_046289805.1 Tabrizicola sp. | reverse complement strand
CAGCTCCAGATGGCAGGCGAGCATGTTGGAAAGCCCGCCCACTTCGCGCCCGCCCATGGCATTGGGCTGGCCGGTGACGGAAAACGGCCCCATCCCCGGGTGGCCGATCCGCCCCGTCGCCAGATGGCAGTTCAGGATCGCGTTCACCTTGTCGGTGCCGGTGTCCGACTGGTTGATGCCCTGGGAATAGACGGTGACGACCTTCCGGGTGCCGGCCCAGAGGCTCAGAAAGCCGTCGAGGTCGGATTGCGACAGGCCCGTGTCCTCCGGCCGACTGGCCCGCGCGGCGGCGACTGCGGCATCCGCGCCAGTCAGGCGCGGCCGGAAGTCGGCGCAGAAGCGACCGTTGTCGAACAGGTGGCAGAGTAGGAGGTTGAACAGATGCGCATCCGCCCCCGGCGCCAAGGCGAGGTGCAGGTCCGCCCCCTCGCAGGTTGCCGTCCGGCGCGGATCGACGACCACGATCCTGGTCCCCCGCGCCGCCTTTGCCGCCATCAGCCGCTGGTGGAGGACCGGGTGGCACCAGGCGAGGTTCGACCCCACCAGCACCACCAGATCGGCCTCTTCCAGGTCCTCGTACTGGCCGGGCACGGTGTCCGTGCCGAAGGCCCTCCGGTGACCGGCCACGCTGGAAGCCATGCAGAGCCTTGAATTCGTGTCGATGTTCGCGCTGCCGATGAAGCCCTTCATCAGCTTGTTCGCCACGTAGTAATCCTCGGTCAGCAATTGCCCCGAAACGTAAAGCGCGACCGAGTCCGGCCCGTGCGTGGCAATCGCTTCGGAAAACCGCGCCGCGATCAGGTTAAGCGCCCGGTCCCAACCCGTATCCGCACCGCCGATCCGGGGGGCCAGCAGGCGGCCTTGCGTCGCCAAGGTCTCCCCCAGCGCCGCACCCTTCACGCAGAGCCGCCCCCGGTTCGCGGGATGGTCGGGGTCACCCTTGATCGCCACCCCGCCCTTGCCATCAGACGTGGCCAGCACCCCGCAGCCCACCCCGCAATAGGGGCAGGTGGTGCGGATGGTCGCCTCCCCTCTCCCTTGTGGGAAGGGGTTGGGGGTGGGGGGTACCGCCAGGATCATGCAGCCGACCGCCGGACCAGGAACTCTGCCGCCAGCAGGACCCGCCCGCTCTCGACCCGCGCGGCATGGGTCGCCACGCGGCCCTCATCCGCCCCTTGAGCGAGACCCGTCGCCAGATCGAACACCATCCCGTGCAAGGGGCAGGTCACCTGCGACCCATGCACGATCCCCTCGGACAACGGCCCGCCCTTGTGCGGGCAGCGGTCGTCGATGGCGAAGACCTCGTCCGTGGCGGTCCGGAACACCGCGACGCAGCCCGCCGGGGTCCGCACGACCCGGGCGCCCTGGCGCGGGATGTCTTCCAGCGCGGCAATGTCGATCATGGTCATTCGGCGGCCCTCAAGGTCAGGTCGGCCACAGGGGCCCAGTCGGCGGGACGGGCCGCGTGTTCGGCCCAGGGATCGGTCTGGTAGACGGACTGGCTGACCATGAACCGGTCATACAAGGCCCGCCGCGTCACGGGGTCGGAGACCTGCTCCCGGCACCACTCCAACCCCACCTTGGCGACCCATTTGTAGATCCGGTGCAGGTAACGCGCGTTCTCGCGGTACAGTTGAGTAAAGGCTGCGACCACCTCCAGCACCTCGGCCTCGGTTGTGGCCTTGTAGAGGAACTCCGTCTCCTTGACGTCCATCCCCGCGGCCCCTGCCACGCTGATCTCGTAGCCAGAATCCACGCAGACCACGCCGATGTCCTTGCAGGTCGCCTCGGCGCAGTTCCGGGGGCAACCGGACACCCCCAGCTTCACCTTGGCAGGCGTCCAGGACCCCCAGAGCAGCTTTTCCAGCTTGATCCCCAGCCCCGTCGAATCCTGCGTGCCGAAGCGGCAGAACTCTGACCCCACGCAGGTCTTCACCGTGCGCAGACCCTTGGCATAGGCGTGGCCCGAGACCATCCCGGCGGCGTTGAGGTCCGACCAGATCGCCGGCAGGTCTTCTTTCCGGACCCCCAATAGGTCGATCCGCTGCCCGCCCGTCACCTTGATCATCGGCACCGCATAGCGTTCCGCCGCATCGGCAATCGCCCGCAGCTCGGCCGAGGTCGTCACGCCGCCCCACATCCGCGGGACCACTGAATAGGTGCCGTCCTTCTGGATGTTGGCGTGGTTCCGTTCATTGACGAAGCGCGACTGGCGGTCGTCGACATATTCGGTCGGCCAGTCCGAGATCAGGTAGTAATTCAGCGCCGGACGGCAGGATGCGCAGCCGCCCACCGTCTTCCAGCCCAGCTCCTGCATCACCGCCGGAATCGACTTCAGCCCCTGCGCCTTGATCAGCCGCCGCACGTCCTCATGCGTGTGATCGGTGCATTTGCACATCGGCGGGTTGGCGTTGGCGGTGAAGCCGTCGCCCAGCGTCAGTGCCATGACCTTTTCCACCAGACCCGTGCAGGTCCCGCAGCTTGCGCTGGCCTTGGTCTGCACCCGGACAAGGTCCAGTGTGTTCGCCCCGCCCTCGACCGCCTGCACGATTTTGCCCTTGCAGACGCCGTTGCAACCGCAGATTTCCGCCTCAGGCGGCAAGGCTGCAACGGCTGCCAGAGGGTCCGCGCTGTTCCCTCCCGCCGCAAAGGCCGGGCCGAAGATGAGGACGTCGCGGATGGCGCTGACGTCTTCGCCCGTCTTGATCTTGTCGAAGAACCAGGCGCCGTCCGCGGTATCACCATACATCACCGCACCGATCAGGTGGTCGCCCTCCAGGATCAGCCGCTTGTAGACCCCGCGCCCCGGATCGCGGAAAACGATGTCCTCGCGCCCCGGACCCTCGGCGAAGTCGCCCGCGCTGAACAGGTCGACCCCGGTCACCTTCAGCTTGGTCGCGGTCTGCACCGGCTTGAACGCCGCCTCCTGCCCCAGCAGGGTGGCGGCCAGCACCTTGGCCTGATCGTAAAGCGGTGCCACCAGCCCGAAGAGCTGCTTGTCATGCTCGACGCATTCCCCCAGCGCAAAGATCGCCGGGTCCGAGGTGCGCATCTGGTCGTCAACCACGATCCCGCGCCCGATCTCCAGATGCGCGTCATTGGCCAGACGCACTTCGGGCCGGATGCCCACCGCCATGCAGACGAGGTCAGCCGGATAGACCGTGCCGTCCTCCAGCAGGACCGCCTCGACGTGCTCCTTTCCAAGGATCGCCTTGGTCGCGCCCTTGCAGTGGATGCGGATGCCGCGGCGTTCCAGGTCCTTCTGCAGAAGATACCCCGCCGCCGGGTCCAGTTGACGTTCCATCAGGTGGCCCATCAGGTGGATCACCGTGACCTCTGCCCCGCGCGCCGCCATGCCCGCCGCGGCTTCCAGCCCCAGAAGGCCGCCGCCGATCACCACGGCCTTGGCGCCCGGACGGCTGGCCGCGATCATCGCGTTGGTGTCTTCCAGATCGCGGTAGGTGCAGACGCCTTTCAGCTCTTTCCCCGGCACCGGGATGATGAAGGGGGCCGAGCCGGTGGCGATGACCAGCGCGTCATAGGGCACGCCACCTTCGGCGGAATAGACCACCCGGTTTTCCCGGTCGATCTTGACCACCGCCTCGCCAAAGCGGCAGTCGACGCCGTGGCTTTCGTACCAGCCCGCGTCATGGGTGACGATCTGTTCGTAGGTCTTCTCGCCCGACAGCACCGGCGACAGCATCAGCCGGTTGTAGTTGCCGCGCGGCTCGGCGTTGAACAGCGTCACGTCGAAATCGCCGCCCGCCTCGAAAAGATGCTCCAGCATCCGGCCCGAGGCCATGCCCGCGCCGATCACCACAAGTTTCCGTGTCATCTCTGGCTACTCCGCCGCTTCGACGAAGCGGTGACGTTCGTAAAGGAACCGCAGCACCGCCTCGCGGGCGCGGACGTAGTCGGGGTGGCTGGCAAGCCGGATGCGGTCGCGCGGCCGCGGGATGGCGACGGGCAGGATCTCTCCGATGGTTGCCGCCGGGCCGTTGGTCATCATCACGATGCGGTCGGCCAGAAGCACGGCCTCGTCGACATCATGGGTGATCATGATCATCGTGTTCTTCAGCCGCGCGTGGATATCCATCACCGCGTCCTGCAAATGCGCCCGGGTCAGGGCGTCGAGCGCCCCGAAGGGTTCGTCCAGAAGCAGGATCTTCGGCTCCATTGCCAGAGCCCGGGCGATGCCGACCCGCTGCCGCATCCCGCCCGAGATCTCCCCGGGCCGCTTGTCGGCGGCATGGGTCATCTGCACCAGGTCAAGGTTCTGCATGATCCAGTCGTGGCGCTCGGCCTTGGTCTTCGTCGCACCAAAGACCTTGGTCACCGCCAGCTTGACGTTGTCATAGACCGACAGCCACGGCAGCAGGCTGTGGTTCTGGAACACCACCGCGCGGTCCGGGCCGGGGGCATTGACCTCGCGCCCCTCCAGCTTGATCGCGCCGGTCGTCACCTCGGTCAGGCCGGCGATCAGGTTAAGAAGCGTGGACTTGCCGCAGCCGGAATGGCCGATGATCGACACGAACTCGCCCTTGTCGATGGTCAGGCGGATGTCGGCCAGAACCTCGGTTGTCCTTGCCCCTTTCGAGAAGCTCTTGCAGACGTGGTCGATCTTGAGATAGCTGCGATCCATGGCCCTCACTCCCCCGTTCCACGAGACACGAGGCGCCCGATCCCGCCAACCAGACGGTCGAGCACGAAGCCCGTCACCCCGATGTAGACCAGCGCCACGATGATGTCGGTCAGGCGGCTGCTGTTCCACGCGTCCCAGATGAAGAAGCCGATGCCCACGCCGCCGGTCAGCATCTCGGCCGCGACGATGGCAAGCCAGGAGAGGCCCACCCCGATGCGCAGGCCGGAAAAGATGTAGGGTGCGGCGGCCGGCACCATGATCTTCCAGAAGAATTCGATCTGGTTCAGCCGCAGCACCGCCGCGACGTTGCGGTAGTCCTGCGGAATGGAGCGGACCCCGGCGGCGGTGTTGATGATGATCGGCCAGATCGCGGTGATGAAGATCACGAAAATCGCCGAGGGTCGGCTGTCCATGAAGGCCGCCAGCGAAATCGGCAGCCAGGCCAAGGGCGGCACGGTGCGGAGGACCTGGAAGATC
>JBKBVC010000169.1:0-5136 GCA_046289805.1 Tabrizicola sp. | reverse complement strand
GGCGACCGGCATCAAGGTCAACTTCAAGGAACTGCCCGACCAGGACACCATGTTCGGTGAAGCAAAGGTCGCGCTGGAAGCCGGCGGGATCGATGTGATCGAGCCGACGATCGACCGCGTGGGCGCCTGGGATTCGAATGGCCTTCTGGGGGCATGGGACGAATCGAAGCTGGCGATGGACAACTACCTGCCGGGTCTCGCCGATGGCGCGGCGGGCGAGCGGTCGCGTCCCGGCGGCGTGCTCAAGTACGTCCCGTCGAACTGGGGCACGGAGGCGCTTGTCGTGAACACGGCCGAGGCCAAGCTGTCCTCGCCGCCGTCTCTGGGCGACCTGTTCAATCCCGAGAACTCGGTGACCCTGCGCCCGCATTCGGCGCTGGCGGCGATGGGGCGCTGGCTTGACGCGACCGGCAAGCTGCCGCGTCCGTGGATGGACGGCTACACCGACATGGCCGCGATGGCCGAGCTGTGGGACATCGCCTTGGCCGAGGCGATCAAGGCCAAGGGCAATGTCGTGCAGTGGTGGTCGGGCGAGAACGAGGCCAACGCCGGCTTCACGGCGAACGGCGCGACGGTCGGCCTGTGCTGGGATTCGACCGGCTTCAACCTGCGCAATGACGGCTATGCCTATATGGCTCCGGTCGAGGGTGCCTTCGCCTGGCACCAGGGCTTTGTCCTGATGAAGAACGCCAAGAACGTCGAGCAGGCGCACGAGTTCGCCAAGTTCGTCTCCACGCCGGAAGGTGCTGCGGGCTGGGCGACCGCCTTCTCGTCGAACCCGGTGGGCAAGGGCGCCTCGGACCTGATGGATCCGGAAGTGTCCAAGTACTACAACGGCACCTTCAACGACGAGGCGCTGTCCAAGCTGTGGTGGTGGCCCGATCAGTCGGCCGACTTCCTAGCCAAGCGCGCCGAATACGCCGACAAGTACAAGGCGGCCTGATCGTCGTCCTGCCGCGATCCACGCCGGGCCCCCGCGGCCCGGCGTGACATTTGTGGGCGCCGGCGCGGAGTCTGGACACAAACTCTGCCGCGATCTGGCAATATACATTGCGCCGTCCGGCCGGCCTGCTAGCCTGCACCCCAAAACAAGAAACGACCTCAGGGAGACAGATGCGCCATGAGCGCCGGCATCGATCTTGAAAACGTGTGCTGCGACTTCGGCACCTTCCGCGCCGTGGACAATGCGAACGTGTCCATAAAGCCGGGCGAGTTCTTCTCGTTCCTCGGGCCGTCCGGCTGCGGCAAGACCACCATCCTGCGCATGGTCTCGGGCTTCATCGAGCCGACCGAGGGCACGATCCGCATCGGCGGCAGGGACATGAAGGGCCAGCGTCCTAACCAGCGCCCGACGGCACTGATCTTCCAGAACCTCGCGCTCTTCCCGTTGATGCCGATCTGGGAAAACATCTCCTTCGGTCTCGAGGTCCGCGGCGTCGACAAGGCCACCCGCCGCAGGAGGGCCGAAGAGCTTCTCAAGCTCGTCGACCTGCCCGGTGCGGCCGACAAGATGGTCAGCCAGCTATCGGGCGGGCAGAAGCAGCGCGTGGCCATTGCCCGGGCGCTGGCGGTGGAGCCGCAGGTGATGCTTCTGGACGAGCCCCTGTCGGCGCTGGACCTGAAGCTGCGCCAGCACATGCGGGCGGAACTGCGGGCGATCCAGAAGCGGACGGGCGTGACCTTCATCTACATCACTCACGACCAGGGCGAGGCGCTGGCCATGTCAGACCGGGTGGGCGTGATGAGCCAGGGCCGCATCCAGCAGATCGCCGATCCGAGGGATATCTACAACAACCCCGTGAACGGATTCGTCGCCAGTTTTGTCGGCGAAAACAACATCTTCACCGGCACCGTCGGCCCCGTGGCGGACGGCATGGCCGCCTTCGAGACGCCCGAGGGCACCTTCCGCGCCCGGATCGCCCCCGAGGCGCAGGGCAAGCCGGTCAGACTTTACGTCCGGCCCGAACACACGGTTCTGGCCGACCGGGCGGGAGAAAACTCGATCCCGGTCACGGTGACCGAGGTTGCCTTCGAGGGCGCCTTCATCTCGGTCCATGCCCGGACCGACAAGGGCATGATCCTGTCGGCCGAGATCCGCAACGACGGGCTGGCCACGGTGCCGGAACTGGGCACGCGGCTGCACGCGAGCTTTGATCCGTCCCGCGCGGCGCTGTTGCCCGACGCGAACGTCAGGAGCTGACACGATGCAGGACCTCCTTCGCCGCTACGGGCCGGGCCTCACCTTCATGATGGGGCTTCTGGTGGCCTTCTGGCTTCTGATGCTGGTCATCGTGCCGAACATCACGCTCTTCGAGCAAAGCTTCCGCCCCTATCTGCCGGTGACCGAGATCGGCGGCCCGCGCGACACCTATTCGCTGGGCAATTACCTGAAGGTGTTCGACGGCAAGGTGGAAAAGTCGTTCCTCGGCTATGCCTTCACCGTTCCGGTGCATGTCTACACCTTCTCGCTGACCATCTTCTATTCGATGCTGGTCACGCTGATCTGCTTCGTGATGGCCTATCCGCTGGCCTATTACCTGGCCAAGATCGTCAACCCCAGATCGCTGCCGACGCTGCTTCTGCTTCTCTTCATACCGCTCTGGGTGTCCGAGGTGCTGCGGGCCTTTGCCTGGTGGATCATCCTGGCCTTCAAGGGGCCGCTCAACGCGCTGTTGCAAGGCATCGGCCTGATCGAGGACCCGATCCGCTGGACCAACATGGGCTATGCCGGCGTGGTGATCGGTCTGGTCTATACCTACGTCCTGTTCATGCTGTTCCCGGTCTACAACGCCATACAGTCGCTCGAATCCAACCAGATCGAGGCGGCCGAGGACCTGGGTGCGCCTTGGTGGAAGATCCACTGGCGCATCGTGCTGCCCCATGCCAAGCCGGGCATCGCTTCGGGTTCGGTCATGGTGTTCATGCTGTCGGCAGGCTCGCTGCTGGTGCCCTCGATCCTGGGGTCCACCACCTCGCAATGGTTCACCCAGACCATCGACCAGTGGTTCAAGGACGCGCTCGACTGGAACACGGCCTCTGCCTATGCCTTCCTGCTGCTTCTCGTCTGCACCCTGTTCGTGACGCTGGCGATGCGGGTGTTCCGCGTCAAGCTGTCGGACATCGCGAAGTAGGGGGAAGCCATGCACAAAGTCCGCCAGAACCTCGCGCATCTCTACATGGCGCTGTTCCTGTTCTTCCTCCTGGCGCCGCTGGTCGTGATGTCCGGGGCTGCATTCAACGACAGCAAGCTGCCCTCGATCGTGCCGTGGAAGGGCTGGACGACGGTCTGGTTCACCGAGATGGTCAACGACCAGCGCATGATGTGGGCCTTCGTCAACACGCTCTGGGTCGCGGTCGCGGTAGCGGTGATCGCCGTCATCATCGGCACCGCCTCGGCCATCCTGATCAACTCGATCTCGGGCCGGGTGCGCACCGTGCTTTATGGCCTGATGATCTCGACCATCCTGATTCCCGGCGTGGTGATCGGGATTTCGACGATGATCATGTGGACCAAGCTGGGCGGCGCGCTGTTCGGCCCGGATGACAAGCCCTGGCCCTTCATTCCGGGGTTGCATCTCTCGGTCCTCGGGCAGGTCAGCTATATCGCCGCCATGGTGATGCTGCTGGTGCTGGCGCGGCTGCAAAGCTTTGACGCAGGGCTCGAGGAGGCGGCGCTCGACCTCGGCGCGAGCCACGCCCAGGTGATGCGCCGGATCCTGCTGCCGCACCTTTACCCGGCGATCGGGGCCGGGGCGGCGGTGGCCTTCTTCCAGTCGATCGAGAACTTCAACGTGACCCAGTTCACCCGGGGCGGGGCCGATACGCTGACGGTTTATGTCTTCTCCAAGGTGCGGTCCGGGATCACGCCGACGATCAACGCACTGGCCTTCCTGCTGATCTGCGTGACCTTGGTGCTGGCCCTGGTCTACGAGGTCAACCGTCGCCGCAAGGCAAGGATCGAGGCCGAACGCGAGGCCGAGGCCCGGCGCGCCGAGGCGGCGCTGCTCTGACCGCCCGCTCGTCGTCGACGGCGTCGCTCCTCACTGAGGTCCGCCCGGCGAGAAGGCGACAGGGACGCGCGACGAGCCGTCAGGAACCGCTGGCGTGGTTCACAGGTCATGAATGTCCGCGGCCAAGGCCCTGGAATTGCGTGATCTGTCAGAACTGTCCTGCGTGGACAGGCGCGGTCAGAGCCTGTCCATCAGCACCGCGCAGAGCGGCGAGTCCGGGTCGCGGAGAGCCTCGATCACGTCGAAATGGTGGCGTCCCGGATCGACGGTCCAGGGGCAGCCCCATTCCTCGGCGAGGACCCGGGCCTGCCACAGGAAGACCGGCCGTTCGTTGCCCCCCACCCAGACATGGGCGCTGACCCCGTCGCGGAGGCGCTGCCGGGCCGGGCTTTCCGCGGCGACCTCGGTCTCGTCCAGTTTCAGCGTCGCGTTCATCCCGGTGGCCAGCAGCGGCCCCAGTTCCGTCAGGGGCGAGATCGGCACCACCCGCGCGACCGGCACCGGGATGTCGGCGCAGCCCATGCGGGCCGCCAGATGTCCGCCGGCGGAATGTCCGGTTACCACCACCGGACCGGGCACGCGGGTGCCCACGAACCAGACGGCGCGGGCGATCTCGGCCGTGATCTCGCCGATGCGCGCAGCCGGGGCGAGCGTGTAGCCGGGCATCGCCACCGCATAGCCGCGCGCGAGCGGGCCGGCCGCAAGGTGGGACCAGTACGATTTCGAGAAGAGGTGCCAGTAGCCGCCATGGACGAAGATCAACACGCCTTTCGGCCGGCTCTCGGGCAGGAAAAGGTCCAGCCGTTCGCGCGGTGCGCTGCCGTAGGCCAGGTCGAGTTCCGCCCGCCGGCCCATCGCCTTGCGGAAGGCGGCAGCGGACTCGGTCCAGCGCCGCGGATAGTCGGCGGCGCTCGGGATGAAGGCTCCGTTGGCGTAATCGCGGTCGGGGTCGGGCCAGCGGTAGGTGGGCAGGGTCACGGGCATGCTCCGATCAGGCAGGGCAGACTGTGCCCAGCCGTCCGACCGGCCGCAAGGGGGCGCGCACCATCGCCGAAAACTACGTCGGCCTGCCGCTGGACTTTGGTTTGCGGCGCGCCTGACGCCCCACCCCCGCCGCGCTGCGGGG
>JBKBVC010000168.1:0-5153 GCA_046289805.1 Tabrizicola sp. | reverse complement strand
CAGCCGCTTCGGCAGGATCGACGCCGCCTCCATGCCCCCCCAACCGGCGATCCCCAGGTCCTCCGGCACCCTGATGCCCTTCGCCGCCGCATAGGCGAGGCCCCCCACCGCCATGTCGTCGTTGTGGAAATAGACCACGTCCAGATCGGGCGTCCGCGTCAGCAGCACCTCCAGCCCGTAATACCCCGCATAGAACCCCGGCATGTCCAGAAGCACCTCGTGGTCCACCAGCGGCGCGCCTGCCTGCGCCAGCACCGCCTGGAACCCCTCCAGCCGCGCCTGGCCCATCACGTCGGCCCGCGCCAAGGCGCCCACATAGCCCGCCCGCCGCCGCCCGCGGCGCAGCAGGAACTGCCCCATCTCCGCCCCGCAGTCGTAATGCGAGAAGCCCACCGACATGTCGATCGGACTGGTCGTCAGGTCCCAGATCTCCACCACCGGCGCCGCCACCTGACGCAACAGGTCCACCGTCGCCGGCGTATGGTTGCGGCCTGACAGAATCAGCCCCGCCGGCCGCCAGCTGACGATCTGCCGCACCCAGGCCTCCTCCTCTGCGGTGGAATGGTTGTTGGCTCCGATCATCAGCTGATAGCCCAGCCGGCTCAGCGCCCGGTCCACCCCGTCCAGCACATGCGCGAACAGGCCCGAGGTCAGCCGCGGCACGCACATGCCCACCAGCGTCGAGGCCTGGTAGGACCCGAAGGCAGCCGCCAGCTTGTTCGGCACATATCCCAGTCTCTCCGCAACCTTTACCACCCGGTCCCGCGTCTCGTCGGAGAACCCCGTGCCGCCGCGCAACACCCGGCTGACCGTCATCTTCGACACGCCGGCGGCCTTGGCGATATCCTCGAGATTGGCTTTCACAACGACCTCATGTTATCGATAACTTTTCCCTTGACACAAAGGGGGGCGCGGCTCACCCTAGCCTACGTTACCGGTAAACCTGGCGCAAGATCGGGGATCTGCCGGAAAGGGGAGGAAGCCTGCAATGCAACCGTCGTCCGACGGCCTGTTCTTCGACCGCATCGTCAAGTCCTTCGGAGGGACCCAGGCGCTGAAAGGCGTGTCGCTGAAGGTCGCGCGGGGCGAGATCGTGGCGCTTCTGGGCGAGAACGGCGCCGGCAAGTCCACGCTCATCAAGGTGCTCGGCGGCTTCCATCGCCCCGACGAGGGCGGCGTGCTGATCGATGGCACGCCCTATGTCCACGAGGCCGGCAGGGCCGGGGGCCAGAAGGTCGCCTTCATCCACCAGGACCTCGGCCTGATCGACTGGATGTCCGTCGCCGAAAACATCGCGCTCGCCCTCGGCTATGTCCGCCGCGCAGGCCGCATCGACTGGACCGCGACCGAGGCCCGGGCCGACGAGGCGCTCAAACTGGTTAAGGCCGAGTTTCCCGCCACCGCCCGTGTGTCCAACCTGACGCGCACGCAGAAATCCCTCGTCGCCATCGCCCGCGCCCTTGCCGCCGACTGCGACTTCCTCATCCTCGATGAGCCCACCGCCAGCCTTCCGGCGGACGAGGTGGAACTCCTCTTCTCTGCCCTCCGCCCGTTGAAGGCAAAGGGCGTCGGCATGATCTATGTCAGCCACCGCCTCGACGAGATCTTCCGCATCGCCGACCGTGTCGCCGTCCTGCGCGACGGCCAGATGGTCGGCATGCGACCGGTCGAACACACCACGCCCGAGGAACTGGTCAGCCTCATCGTCGGCCGCAAGGCGCGCGAGATCGCCCGCCCCCCGGTGCAGGACGGCCCCGCGATCCTCGAGGTGCAGGGGCTCAGGACCTCCGCGGTCGGCCCGGTCAGCTTCCGCATCCGTCGGGGCGAGCTGCTGGGCCTTGCGGGCCTGCGCGGCGCCGGGCACGAGGACATCGGCCGCGCGCTCTTCGGCATTGTTCCCCACTCCGGGCGCGTGCTCCTCGACGGCATGGCGCCCGATCTCGCCACCCCGCAGACCGCGATGCGCTCGGGCATCGGGCTGGTCGCCCGCGACCGGGTCGGCGAAAGCGTGGCACCCGGCCTTACGATTCGCGAGAACGCCTTTCTCAACCCCTCGGCCACCGGGCGCGGCCTTCTGTCGGTGATGTCCACCGGCCGCGAGGAATCCCTCGCCCGCGCCATCGGCAGCCGCGTGGGCCTGTCGCCCAACGACGCCACGCTGGCCATCGAGGCGCTGTCGGGCGGCAACCAGCAGAAGGTCGTGGTCGGCCGCTGGCTCGACTCGGCGCGCCGGCTGCTCATCACCGAGGACCCCACCGCCGGCGTCGATGTCGGCGCCAAGGCCGAGATCTACCATCTGCTCTATCAGGCGCTTGCCTCCGGCATGGGGGTGCTCGTCGTTTCCACCGATTTCGAGGAAATCGCCAACATCTGCCACCGCGCCATCGTGTTCAGCCGGGGCCTGCCCGTCGCCGAACTGTCGGGCGTCGAACTGTCCACCGAATCCCTGATCCAGGCCGCATCGGCCGGTGAAGCCGCCTGAGGACGAAGATGCCCGGTATCGAATCCAACGCCGTCGAGCCCACCAAGGACGAACTCCGCGGCCTCTCCTCTGGCGCGAAACTTGCCCGCCTCGCGCCGACCTACGGCCTCGTCATCCTGATGGTCGGGCTGATCCTGTTCTTCTCGGCCCTGTTGCCCAACACTTTCCCGACGCTCCTCAACCTCCGCTCGATCCTGTCGGACAAGGCGATCATTGCGCTCCTTTCCCTCGCCGCGATGATCCCCATGGTCGCGGGCCGCATCGACCTGACCGTCGGCTATGGCATCGTCCTCTGGCACATCCTCGCCATCTCGCTCCAGACCATGTTCGGCCTCCCCTGGCCCCTCGCCGTCGCCGTGGTCCTGTTGCTCGGGATCGTGGTCGGAGCCCTCAACGGCCTTCTGGTCGAGGTCGCCCGCATCGACAGCTTCATCGCCACGCTGGGCACCGGGACGATCCTTTACTCCATCGCGCTCTGGCACACCGGGGGCCGCCAGATGGTGGGCGAGCTTCCCGACGCCTTCTACGCGATCAACGGCACCTTCGTCCTGGGCCTGCCGATCACCGCCTTCTACGTTCTGGCGATTACCCTGATCCTCTGGGTCGTCCTCGATTACACCCCGATCGGCCGCTACCTCTATGCCATCGGCGCCAACCAGCGCGCGGCGGAACTGAACGGCATCCCCACGCGGAAATTCGTGATCGGAGCCTTCGTGACCTCGGGCGCCCTGACCGCCTTGGCCGGGGTCCTCCTCGCCTCGAAACTTCGGATCGGGCAGGCGAGCGTCGGCCTCGAATTCCTGCTCCCCGCCCTTGTCGGGGCCTTCCTCGGCTCGACCACCATCAAGCCGGGCCGCGTGAACGTCTGGGGCACCATCGTCGGCGTGATGATCCTTGCCGTCGGCATCAGCGGAATCCAGCAGTTCGGCGGATCGTTCTGGGTGGAGCCCCTGTTCAACGGCACCACGCTTCTCATCGCCATCGGCATCGCCGGCTACGCCCAGCGCAAGAAGGGCGCGAAATCGAAATAACTACAGCATGTTAGGGAGGAACCACCAATGCTGAAACGGACCCTGCTTCAAACGCTCCTCGCGGGCACAGCCCTTGTCTTCGCGGGCGCCGCCTTCGCCCAAGACGCCTTCGACGGCCCGACGACCGGCCCCAAAGCGGCGGAAGGCAAGACCATCGTCGTCCTCGCTGCGGACCTGAAGAACGGCGGTATCCTGGGCGTGACCACGGGGATCGAGGAAGCCGCCGCCAAGATCGGCTGGGAGGTCAAGGTTCTGGACGGCGCGGGCTCGGTGCAAAGCCGCTCGGCCGCCGTGGGGCAGGCGCTGGCCTTGAACCCCGACGGCATCGTCATCAACGGCTTCGACGCCGCCGAACAGGCTGCGGCGCTCGAGGGCGTGACCGCCGCCGGTATCCCGATGGTCTCCTGGCACTCCGGCCCCAAGATCGGCTGCGACGCGCCGGGCGGCATCTTCGCCAACGTCTCGACCGACGCGATGACGGTGTCGGACGTGGCCGCGAAATGGGCGATCGACGATGCGGGCGGCAAGCCGGGCGTGGTGATCTTCACCGATTCCACCTACCAGATCGCCATCGACAAGGCCGACCGGATGAAGAAGGCCATCGAGGACGCGGGCGGCACCGTCCTTGAATACGTCGATACGCCCATCGCCGAAACCTCGACCCGGATGGGGCCGCTGACCACCACGCTTCTGCAGAAGTATGGCGCGTCGTGGACGCATTCGCTGGCGATCAACGACCTTTACTTCGACTTCATGGGCCCCTCGCTCGCCGCCGCTGGCATCCCCGGGGACGGAGCGCCCAAGGCCGGGTCCGCCGGGGACGGGTCTGAGGCCGCCTTCCAGCGCATCCGCAACGGCGAATACCAGGCCGTCACGGTGGCCGAGCCGCTGAACCTGCAAGGCTGGCAGCTGGTGGACGAGCTGAACCGCGCCATCCAGGGCGAGCCCTGCTCGGGCTACATCACCGCGCCCGCGCTGGTGACCAAGGAAGCCCTGGCTGGAACCGAGGGCAACGCCTTCGATCCGAACAACGGCTACCGCGAGGCCTATGCCGCGATCTGGGGCAAGTGAGCCCGTCTAGAGAAAGGCGCTGGCGAGCCTCCCCACTCTCCAGCGCCGCTCAGGCCCGACCCGAGGTACCCAACCCCCGGATCACGGACCGAGCAACCTGTTCCATCGGATCCTCCGTCTCGCGCAGGATCTGGATCCGGTCGAACCGTTCGGGCTCTCTCGCTACCGCTGCGCGCAAGGCCGCGCCGAAGGCCATTCGCAATTCCGTCCCGATGTTGAACTTGGCGATCCGCGACCCTGCCGCCAGCGCGGCCCGCTGGTCCGCCGGCACCCCCGACCCGCCGTGGATCACCAAGGGCACCGAAGTCACCGCCTCGATCCGCCGGATCAGCGCCACATCCAGCCCCTGACCCGCGCCCTGTTGCAGGTGCACGTTCCCCACCGACACCGCCAGCGCGTCCACCCCCGTCTCGCGGACGAACCGCGCCGCCTCCTCCGGGTCGGTGCCGGTCGATTCCTTCCCCCCGGCATAGCCGACGACGCCCAGCTCGCCCTCGCAGGACACCCCCGCCGCATGGGCCAGCGCCGCGACCTCGGCCGTCAGCGCGATGTTCTCCTCCAGCGCCAGC
>JBKBVC010000167.1:4021-5156 GCA_046289805.1 Tabrizicola sp. | reverse complement strand
ACGATTCCGGGTCTGGAGCGGACGGTGATTCTCCAGCCGGGTTACGCGATCGAATACGACTACTTCGATCCGCGCGGGTTGCACCGCTGCCTGGAAACGCGCGCGGTGAAGGGGTTGTACTTTGCCGGACAGATCAACGGCACCACCGGCTATGAGGAGGCGGGAGCGCAAGGTATTGTGGCCGGCATCAACGCCGCTGCTGCATCTAGGGATCGGGAGCCGGTCGAATTCAGCCGAGCCGACAGCTATATCGGCGTGATGATCGACGACCTGGTCTCGCGCGGGGTGACCGAACCCTATCGCATGTTCACCTCGCGGGCAGAGTTCCGGCTGACCGTGCGGGCGGACAATGCGGATCGGCGGCTGACGCCTGTCGGAATGGAAGCTGGTTGTGTGGGTGAAAGGCGCCGAATCGCATTCGAGAACAAGGTGCGCGCGCTTGAGGCTGGGCGCAGCGCGCTCTCCGCAGTCATGATCGGCCCCAAGGCTCTGAACGAGGCCGGTGTGGCGGTGAGCAAGGACGGCGTGAAACGATCGGCCTATGAAGTCCTGTCCCTGGCCGGGGTGGATCTGGATGTGGTCTCCCGTTCCTTTCCCGTCTACCAGATGTTGGACAAGGACGTGCTTGCACAGCTCCAGATCGATTCGACGTACGAGCAGTATTCCGAGCGTCAGGCCAAGGAGGTTGCGGATCTGCGCCGGCAGGAATCACAGCGCATACCCCAGGGCTTCGACTATGGAAGGATCTCGGGGCTTTCGAGCGAGCTCAGGCAGAAGCTTTCGCGGGCAAGGCCCGAATCGATTCTGGAGGCTTCACGGATAGAGGGCGTCACGCCGGCTGCGCTGCTGCTTCTGCTTGCACACCTGCGAAAACCTGCCGAGCGACGGGCCGGATGATGGCTGTAGCAGAAGATTCGGTCGGCGGGCTCGTTGTTTCACGTGAAACAGTCGCCGCGCTTCGGGCGCTCGAGGCGCTGGTCCGGCGCTGGAATCCGGCAATCAACCTTGTCAGCAAGACGACGTTGCCGGAACTTTGGTCTCGACACATTGTCGATTCGGCGCAGCTCTTCGCGTACCGCCCGGAGAGCGCCCGGACCTGGGGCCTCCGGCGGGGGCGGCCGCCCGCAACAGCACG
>JBKBVC010000167.1:0-4011 GCA_046289805.1 Tabrizicola sp. | reverse complement strand
CGTCGATCTTGGCGCGGGCGGGGGGTTCCCGGGACTTGTCGTCGCGGCCCTGGCACGGGAATTGTCGCCGGAGATGCGTGTAACGCTGGTCGAGTCCGATCTGCGCAAAGCGACCTTCCTGCGCCAGGCTGCCCAGTCGCTCGGGCTTGTCGTCGATGTTCGGGCCCAGAGGATCGAATCGCTCGCCAACCTGCATGCCGATGTGGTGTCGGCCCGGGCGCTTGCGCCGCTAGCCGATCTCATCGGCTACGCTGTCAGGCTGTTGCGGCCCGGCGGCACCGCCATCTTCCCCAAAGGCGCCCGCTTTTCAGAAGAACTGACTGCGGCTCGCAGCGCCTGGGGGTTTGACGTTGACACCCGGCCGAGCCTGTCTGATGCCGATGCTGCAATTCTTGTAATCAGGAATATCCAAGGTGCCAGCCATGATTGACAAACCCTACATCCTCGCGCTGGCCAACCAGAAGGGCGGCGTCGGCAAGACCACCACGGCGATCAATCTCGCCGCCGGTCTTGCCGAGCTTGGAAAGAAGGTCCTGCTCGTGGACATCGACCCCCAGGGCAACTCGTCCACCGGCCTCGGGGTGCGCCCGGACGCGCGGAAGAAGACAAGCTACGATTTGATCGTCGATGGCGCAAAGCTACAGGATGTTGTGCTTGAGACGGGTATTCCCGACATCATGATCATCCCCGCCAATGCGGACCTGTCCTCGGCCGACCTGGATATCGTAGCAAGCGAGAAACGCAGCTTCCTGCTGCACGACGCCTTGCGCCGGCCGGAAATGGACGCATACGGCTTTGATTATCTGCTCATCGACTGCCCGCCCGCCCTGAGCCTTCTGACGGTGAACGCACTTGTTGCCGCTCACTCGGTTCTGGTGCCGTTGCAGTGCGAATTCTTCGCGCTGGAAGGTCTGTCGCAGCTGATGTTGACGATTCGGGATGTCCGGCGGTCGGCGAATCCGGATCTGCGGATCGAAGGTGTTGTGTTGACCATGCATGATCGACGCAACAGGTTGACAGCACAGGTCGAGGCCGATGCCCGCGCCAACATGGGCGATCTGGTGATGAAGACAACGATTCCCCGTAACGTGCGAATCAGTGAGGCGCCGTCCTACGCGCTGCCGGTGCTGACCTACGATCCGGGCTCGAAAGGCGCCGAAGCCTATCGCGCGCTGGCAAGAGAAATTGCCGACCGCCGGAAAACCCTTGAAGTTTCAGAGGCCTGAGCATGTCCAAGAACGAAAGGCGCGGCCTCGGCCGCGGGTTGTCCGCCCTGATGGCGGATGTCCACCTCGCAGGCCCGGAACAGATGGCAGCCCCGCGGAAAGCCGAGCTGTTGGTGCCGGTCGAAAAGCTGGAACCGAACCCGCAGCAACCCCGGCTGGATTTCCGGCAGGAGGAGCTGGAGAGCCTGGCTGATTCGATTCGGCAGAAGGGTGTGATCCAGCCGCTGATCGTGCGACGGAAGCCCGGCCGGGACAGCTATGAGATCGTTGCCGGCGAGCGGCGCTGGCGGGCGGCCCAGCTGGCGCAACTGCATGAAGTTCCTGTTGTGGTCCGAGACCTTAACGACACCGAGGTCCTGGAGGTCGCGATCATCGAGAACATCCAGCGCGCCGATCTCAATGCCATCGAAGAGGCGCTCGGGTTCCGGCAGCTGATGACCCGATTCGGCCATACGCAGGAGAAACTGGCCGAAGCGCTGTCGAAGAGCCGCAGCCACGTGGCGAACCTGCTTCGCTTGCTGACTCTTCCCGAGGATGTGCAGGATCTGGTGCGCGACGGAAAGCTTTCGGCCGGCCATGCGCGGGCCCTGATCGGCAGTCCGAAAGCCAGCGAACTGGCGGCGCAGATCGTGGCCAAGGGGCTTTCGGTCCGGGAAGTCGAGCGCCTGATGAAGGCACAGGACAGTGCCAGGGCGACAGCACCCAAAGCCAGCAAGGGAAGAGAGAAGGATGCCGACACGCGGGCGCTGGAGGGCGATCTTTCGGCGAACCTGAAGATGCCGGTGCGCATCGAACATTCCCCTGGTGGCGAGAGCGGAGAGCTGATAATCCGCTATGCTTCGCTGGATGACCTCGACAAATTGTGTCGAATTCTGTCGCAGCTACCAGATGAAGATTGATCAACTGGCCGTTTGACGGTCGGCCAACAGGGCGCGGAGGATGCCGTTCAGCATCATCACGCCCTGATCTGTCGTGCGGATGCGGTCGCCGTCGCGGCTGAGGAAGCCAAGCCCCTCGACTTCGGCGAGGGCCCGGGGGGAGAGTGGTTGTCCGGCAAGCGCGGCGAAGCGCGACAGTGAGGCGCCTTCCCTCAGACGCAGGGCGAACATCAGATACTCGCTTGCGCGGTCCTCGGGAGAGAGTCTGTCGATGCTTTCGGCTGAGCCGGGGCGCGCGAGTGTCCGGTTCAGCCAGGGTGTCGGCTGACGTTCGGCCTCGGTGGCGAATCGGACCGAATCGAGGGTGAGTCGGCCGTGGGCCCCGGGTCCGATTCCGGCGTAGTCGCCCATGCGCCAATAGATCAGGTTGTGGCGTGATTCGTCTCCGGGGCGGGCGTGATTCGACACTTCGTAGGCAGGAAGGCCTGCCTGCCGTGTGACTTCTTGCGTCAGCTCGAACATGTCGGCGGAGAGGTCCTCCTCGGGCAGACCTTTCAGAAGATTCTTCGCGTGCATCTGGCCGAAGACCGTGCCGTCCTCGATGGTCAGCTGGTAGAGCGAAAGGTGGCTGGTGCCGAAGTCCAGGGCGCGGTGGAGTTCGTCGCGCCAGGCGGCGAGGGTCTGGTTCTGGCGGGCGTAGATCAGGTCGATGGAGACGCGGTCGAAGGTCGATTGGGCGATCGCGATGGCCTTGGCGGACTCGCCCACGCTGTGCATTCGGCCCAGGCGGCGGAGGTCGTCCGGGTCAAGTGACTGGACTCCAAGGGAAACGCGGTTGACGCCTGCTTCGGCGTAGCCCTCGAAGCGGGCGGCCTCGACGCTACCGGGGTTGGCCTCGAGGGTGATCTCGACGTCGTTCGCGAGGGTCCAGGTGCTGCGGACGCGGTCGAGGATGCCCCGCACGGTAGAGGCCTCCATGAGGGACGGCGTGCCGCCGCCAAAGAAGACGGTATTGAGGATGCGGCCCCGGGTCAGGGCGCCTATGCGGTCGATTTCCATCTCAAAGGCGCGAAGCCAGCGGGCTTGGTCGATGCGGGCGGCGACATGGCTGTTGAAGTCGCAGTAGGGGCATTTCGACTGGCAGAAGGGCCAGTGTATATACAACCCGAAACCCGCGTGGCGCCAGTCTTCCATCAGGGGAACAGCGCGGCGACAAGCTTGCGGAAAGCGTCCGCGCGATGGGACAGGCGGTTCTTCTCCCAACGGTCCATCTCACCGAAGGTCTGGCTGTAGCCGTCGGGCAGGAAGATGGGGTCGAAGCCATGGCCCTGTTCGCCGCGACCCGGCCAGACGAGGCGGCCGGGAGATTTTCCTTCAAAGACAAGGTCCTGGCCGTTTGGGGACGCAAGGACCAGGGTGCAGCAGAACTGGGCGGTGCGGGGTTCGGGGGCGTGGATTGCCTCCAACTCGCGCCAGACCCGCTCCATGCCGATCTTGAAGTCGCGGCCATTGGCGGTCGTGGCCCAGTCGGCGGTGAAGACCCCCGGCGCGCCGCCCAGGGCATCGACGGCGAGGCCGGAGTCGTCGGCCAGCGCGATAAGGCCCGAGGCCTTCGCGGCGGCGTGGGCTTTCAGGCGGGCGTTGCCGACGAAGGTGGTCTCGGTCTCCTCGGGCTCGGCCAAGCCGAGGTCGCCGGCGCCGACGACGGTCACGTCGAAAGGCGCCAGGAGATCGGCAATCTCTTCCAGCTTGCCACGGTTGTGCGTGGCGACGAGAAGGCGATCCCCGCGCTTCAGCATTACAGCCCCAAAGCCGCCCGCTGCGCCGCGACCAGGGCGGCGTTGCCCTGGCGGGCGAGGTCGAGGAGGTGGAGGAGTTCGTCCTGGCTGAAGGCGGAGCCCGCGGCG
>JBKBVC010000166.1:0-5178 GCA_046289805.1 Tabrizicola sp. | reverse complement strand
CCCGCGCGGCGCGGGTGGCGCGGTCGGACTGGAGTTTCGCCAGGATGTCGGGGGGTAGCGCGGCCTGCGTGGCCTCGATCAGAAGCTCGGCGAGGGACTGGAGGTCTTGCTCTTGCGGCTGCCGGTCCGGCTGGTCGGGTTGGTCCTGGGGCGGTTCCGGCGGTCGGTCGGGCTGGGCCTCGGCCTCGGGCTGGGCGCGGTGGGCGAGGCCGAGCATGACGGCGGCGGCGAGGTCTTGCTCGGTCGCCTCGGTGCGGCTGTCCAGCGCCGCGACCGCGCGGGCGATGCGGCGGGTTGTCAGCAGCGCCCTGGGAGAGGCGATGCCGAGGCGGTCGGTGAGGGCGGCCAGCGCCTCGGTCAGCGCCGGCGGAATCCCGGTTTGCCGATAAAGCGCGCGCGCCTTGCGCAGCGCGACCGGATGGACCGGAGCAGGTGACCTGTCGGGCGCGCGCTCGCCCTCGAGGCTGAGGAAGAGGCCGAGGCGGTCGGCGAGGGCGGAGGGAAGCCCCTCGCCCTCCTCGGCGGCCTCGTCAAGCGCGATCAGGGCGTGCTGGCCGCGGTCGAGGGCCTGGGCGAGGCGGGCGGTAAGGGAGGGGGGCGCGGACTCTGCCATGGGCAGGATGAGGAGCGCCGCGTCGGCGAGGAGGCCCGGGCGGTGCACGGGGCGACCGGCGGCGAGACTGGCGGCGGGGTCGGGGCCGCCCAGAAGCGCGAGGTCGTCGATGCCGGCCGAGAGGCGGCGCCGGGGGCGGTCGAAGGGGGTCTGCGCCAGAAGGGTCGTGGCGATGTCGCGGACGGGACCGGCGCGGCAGCGCAGCCAGAGGCCCCCCATGCCCACCGGGTCCACGGCGAGTACGCGAAGCGTGAGGTCAAGGCGCGCCCAGCTGTCCATCAGGGCAGCGTCTCGCTGACGGCGCGGGCGACGCGGTCGGAGGCCCCGGCCTCGTCCAGCGGGTCGCGGCGCAGGCGGTGGCCGAGGGACATGGCGGCGACGCGGCGCAGGTGGTCCCGGGTGACTGCCGGGGCGGCTTCGCTGGCGGCGAGCGCCCGGGCGGCGCGGAGGAGGGTGAGTTCGCCCCTTATCCCATCGGAGCCGAGGGCGATGCAGAGGGCGGCGCAATCCTCCAGGGCTGCACGAGGCGTCTGGACCTTGGGCAGGGCGGCACGGGCTTGCAGGATCGTTGCACGGAGCTTGGCTTCCTCGGCCGCCCAGGCGGCGGCAAAGGCGATGGGGTCGGCTTCGTAGGCCTCGCGGCGGAGCACGACCTCGACGCGGGTGGCGATGTCGCGGGGGGAGCGGACCTCGACGGAAAGGCCGAAGCGGTCGAGGAGCTGGGGCCTCAGGTCGCCTTCCTCGGGGTTGCCGCTGCCCACGAGGACGAAGCGGGCGGGGTGGCGGATCGACAGGCCGTCGCGTTCGACCACGTTCTCGCCGGACTGGGCCACGTCGAGCAGGAGATCGACGATGTGATCCTCAAGCAGGTTGACCTCGTCGATGTAGAGATAGCCCCGGTTGGCGCGGGCGAGGAGGCCGGGCTCGAAGGCCTTGACGCCTGCGGCGATGGCGCGTTCGACATCCAGCGCGCCGGTGACGCGGTCCTCGGAGACGCCGAGCGGCAGGTCCACGACCGGGGTGGGCTTGTCGATCACGGTAGGGTCGGTGATCTGCGCCCAGGCGGGGCATTGGGCGGGGTCGGCGCTGTTCACCGGGCAGGAGGCGACGGCACGGATGGGAGGGAGAAGGGCGGCGAGGCCCCGGACGGCGGTCGATTTGCCGGTGCCGCGGTCGCCGAAGACGAGGACGCCGCCGATCATCGGGTCGATGGCGGTCAGGATCATGGCAAGGCGCATGTCGTCCTGGCCGACGATGGCGGTGAAGGGAAAGGGCGGTTTGCCAGTGGCGGCCTGGGCGTGGGCTGTGTCGCGGTGCAGCGCGGTCATGCGGCGTCCTTTCTTGCGTCCAGAGCCCCGGCGAGGGGGTCGGTGCCGCCCCATCGCCCTTGCGTTTCAAGGACATGGAAGCGGGCGTAGAGTTCCTCGGCGAACCAGCCATTGGCGCGGGCGGCCTGCATCGCCTCGGCATGGGGGCCCATGTGGCGGGCGAATTCGGCCATCCGGGCGGCGTCGGGCCAGATCGAGAAGGTGACCTGGTGCAGCAAGGGCACCTCGCCGATGCCGATCTTGAACAACACGTTCCGGTCCGCGCCGATGCGGGCCGAGATGTCGGGCACGCGGCGCCAGAAGGCGGGGGCGTGCTGCGGCCGGACCGTGGCGCGGGTCAGGGCGGCGATGGGGCCCGTCTGCGCCTTCGGGTCCACCGTGTCGGTCAGAGGATTCACGCCGGCCCAACTGCCCCGGGCCGAGAAGGGGGCAAGGAACACCGTCCAGTCCTCGGCCGCGCGGGCGCGCCAGCGGCTGATGACCTTGTGGTCCCGGATATGCTCGCGGGCGCGGGCGAGGTCGGGCCAGACGGCGAAGATCGCCCAGACCGACCAGTTGGGGCGGGGCGTGAAGCCCTCGCCCGTGCCCGAGCCGCAGAGTTTCACGAACCGCGCGCCGGTCCAGAGACTGCGCGACCGCGCAAGCGCCATCTGTCCGATCACCCAAAGCCGGCTGGCCGGGGATGAAAAACGGAAGAGGCTGAGGGTCGCTACGGAAATGAGTCGATCCTCCGGGACCATGTGTCATGATGAGATTACACTTAATGCGACCGCAGGGAAGTCAAATCGCCCTTGTTTGCTGAGGCATAAAACCAAAGTTGTAAATCTGGATGGACAGTATAGGCTGATCCGCATGACACAGCACCCCAAGTCAGGCCGGGTCGATGCCTTGCCCTCTGCAAGGGACGGGACCGGCCGGGCGGTGGTGATCGGCGCGGGGCTTGGCGGTCTGGCCTCGGCCATGCGGCTGGGCGCGAAGGGCTGGCAGGTGACGGTGGTGGATCGGCTGGACCGACCGGGGGGGCGGGGGTCCTCGATCACTCGCGGCGGGCACCGGTTCGACCTGGGGCCGACCATCGTGACCGTGCCGCAGACGCTGCGCGAACTCTGGGCCGCCTGCGGGCGCGACTTCGACCGCGATGTGCGGCTGGTGCCCATGGACCCCTACTACAAGATCCTGTGGCAGGACGGGTCGAGCTTCACCATGCGCCCCGGCGACGAGGTGATGGAGGCCGAGGTGGCGCGGCTTTCCCCCGGCGATCTGCCGGGGTTCCGGCAGTTCCTGAAGGACGCCGAGGCGCGCTACTGGTTCGGCTTCGAGGACCTGGGGCGGCGCTCGATGCACAGGTTCCGGGACCTGGTGAAGGTCCTGCCGAAATTCGCCTGGTATCGCGCCGACCGGTCGGTCTATTCCCATGCGGCGCGGCGGGTAAAGGATGAAAGGCTGCGCTTTGCCTTGTCCTTCCATCCGCTGTTCATCGGCGGCGATCCGTTCCACGTGACCAGCATGTATGCGCTCGTCAGCCATCTGGAGCGGGCCTTCGGGGTCCACTACGCGATGGGGGGTGTGCAGGCGATTGCCGAGGCCATGGCGCAGGTCGTGAAGGACCAGGGCGGGTTCGTTGTGCAGGGGGTCGAGGCGGACGAGGTTCTGGTCTCTCAGGGTCGGGCGTCGGGTGTGCGGCTCGCCGACGGACGGGTGCTGCCGGCCGAGGTGGTGGTGTCGAACGCCGATCCGGCGACGACCTACACCCGGCTGTTGCGCAAGCAGCCGGCAAAACGCTGGACCGCGCCGCGCCTGATGCGGTCGCGCTGGTCGATGAGCCTGTTCGTCTGGTATTTCGGCACCAGGGGCACGCGCGGGATGTGGCCCGAGGTCGGGCATCATTCCATCGTCGTGGGCCCGCGCTACCGCGAGCATATCCGCGACATCTTCCAGACCGGCAGGCTGGCCGAGGACATGAGCCTTTACGTCCATCGCCCCTCGGTCACCGATCCCTCGGTCGCACCCGAGGGCGACGACACCTTCTATGTCCTGTCGCCGGTGCCGCATCTGGGGCACGACAACGGGGTGGACTGGGCGCGGGAGGCCGAGCCCTACCGGCAGAAGATGCTGAAGGTGCTGGAGGATCGGCTGTTGCCGGGGCTTTCCGCCCGCGTGACCGAAAGCCTGGTCTTCACGCCTGAAACCTTCCGCGACCGCTATCTGTCGCCGCATGGGGCGGGGTTCTCGCTGGAGCCGCGGATCCTGCAATCGGCCTGGTTCCGGCCGCACAACGTGTCGGAAGAACTGCCGGGGCTGTATCTTGCGGGCGCGGGAACGCATCCGGGGGCCGGGGTGCCGGGGGTGATCGGGACGGCCGAGGTGCTGGCCCAGCTGGTGCCCGATGCTCCGGCGCGCGCGGCGGCGCCTTTGCCGATGGCGGCGGAATGATCGCGCCGGAGGACATGGCGGCCTGCCGGGCGATGATCCGCACCGGAAGCCTGTCGTTCCATGCCGCCAGCCGCCTGCTGCCCCCGCGGGTGCGCGACCCGGCGCTGGCGCTTTATGCCTTCTGCCGGGTGGCCGACGACGACGTGGACGAAGTGCAGGACAAGGCCCGTGCCGTCCTGCGCCTGCGGGAACGGCTGGACCGGATCTATGCCGGGCAGCCTGAGCCGCGGCCCTCGGACCGGGCCTTCGCGGCGGTGGTCGCGGCTTTCGACATGCCGCGCGCCCTGCCGGATGCGCTGCTGGAGGGGCTGGCCTGGGATGCGATGGGGCGGCGATACCGGACGCTCTCGGACCTGCATGCCTACAGCGCCCGGGTCGCGGCGGCGGTGGGGGTGATGATGTGCGTGCTGATGCGCGTGCGCGACCCCGATGCGCTGGCGCGGGCGGCGGACCTGGGGCTGGCGATGCAGCTGACCAACATCGCCCGCGACGTGGGCGAGGACGCGCGGGCGGGGCGGCTGTTCCTGCCGCTCGACTGGCTGGCCGAGGCGGGGATCGATCCGGAACGCTTTCTCGCGGATCCCCGCCCCTCGCCGGCGCTGGCCGGGGTGGTGCGGCGGCTTCTTGCGGTGGCGGATGAGTTTTACCGCCGGGCGGGGGCGGGCGTGTCGGCGCTGCCCGCGGATTGCCGGCTGGGGATCGCGGCGGCGCGACATATCTATGCCGCGATCGGGGCCGAGGTCGCGCGGGCCGGACATGACAGCGTCACCCGCCGCGCCCGCACCTCGCGCGGGCAGAAGCTTG
>JBKBVC010000165.1:0-5181 GCA_046289805.1 Tabrizicola sp. | reverse complement strand
AGGCACCGCCGCCAGCGCCTCGCGCCGTTCCTCGGGCGTGCCGAGGTCCAGCGCGTCGATCAGCGCATCACCGAAGGCCTGCGCCCGCGCGGCATCGCGGGCCTTGGCCCATTCGGTCCAGGCCGTGCCGCCGACCAGGCCCAGGATCACGACCACGCCGATCCAGCCGTATTTGCGGAACAGCCCGAACAGCCGATCCCGGCGCACCTCTTCGGTGACTTCCTCGATGAAGCTGTCGGGATTGCTCAACGCCGTGCCTCGCTTGTCGTTTGCCCCGTCTTACAGGCAAAGCCCGCGCGTTGCCAAGCCCTGCCCGGCCTGACCCGGCCAGATCAGGCAGCGTCCTGTCCGCGCCGGCCGGCCAGTCCGCCCCCCGGTCAGGAGCCGGCGACCGCCCGGATCGCCGGGGACGGATCCGCTGAAGCATCGGCTGCGGCGTCCTCGCTCTCGATCTCGCCTTCCATGACCTGGCGCTGCCACATCGCGGCATAGGTGCCGTCGGCGGCGAGCAGTTCGTCATGCGTGCCGCGTTCGATCACCCGGCCCTCGTCCAGCACCAGAATCTGGTCGGCGTCGGCGATGGTCGATAGCCGGTGCGCGATGGTGATGACGCTGCGGCCCTGCCCCATCTCGGCCAGACTTTCCTGGATCGAACGCTCGGTCTGCGTGTCCAGGGCCGAGGTCGCCTCGTCCAGAACCAGGATCGGCGGGTTCTTCAGCAGCGTGCGGGCGATGCCCACGCGCTGCTTTTCGCCGCCCGAGAGTTTCAGCCCGCGTTCGCCCACCTTGGTGTCATAGCCTTCCGGCAGGCGCGAGACGAAATCGTGGATCTTCGCGGCCTTCGCGGCGGCGATGACCTCGTCCTCGGTCGCGTCGGCCCGGCCATAGGCGATGTTGTAGCGGATGGTGTCGTTGAACAGCACCGTGTCCTGCGGCACGACCCCGATCTGGGCATGCAGCGAATCCTGCGTCACCTCGCGGATGTCCTGCCCGTCGATGCGAACCGCACCAGAGGTCACGTCGTAGAAGCGGAAGAGCAGCCGTCCGATGGTGGACTTGCCGCTGCCGGAATGGCCGACCAGAGCCAGTTTCTGCCCCGGCTTCAGGGTGAAGGAGACGCCCTTCAGGATCTCGCGCGACGGCTCGTAGCCGAAATGGACATTGTCGAACACGATCTCGCCCGCCGTCACGCGCAGGGGTTTCGCGTCCGGCGCATCCACGATCTCGGCCGGCTGGCCGAGAAGCCCGAACATCTCGCCCATGTCCACCAGCGCCTGCCGGATCTCGCGGTAGACCGTGCCGAGGAAGTTCAGCGGCATGGTGATCTGGATCATGTAGGCGTTGACCATGACGAAATCGCCCACGGTCAGCGTGCCCGCGCGCACGCCCAGCGCGCTCATCGCCATGACGATGACGAGGCCGGTGGTGATGAGAAAGCTTTGCCCGACGTTCAGGAACGACAGCGACAGTCCGGTCTTGACGGCGGCGGCCTCATACTGGCGCATGGCGCTGTCGTAGCGCTCGGCCTCGCGCGCTTCGGCGTTGAAATACTTGACGGTCTCGAAGTTCAGCAGGCTGTCGATCGCCTTCTGGTTGGCGTCGGTGTCCTGGTCGTTCATCTCGCGCCGGAGTTTCACGCGCCATTCGGTGACAGCGAAGGTGAACCAGACGTAAAGCGCGATGGTGACGACGACGACGGCGGCATATTGCCAGCCGAACACCAGGGCGAAGATCACCGAGACCATGGTCAGTTCCAGGATCAGCGGCCCTATGGAGAGGAGGAGGAAGCGCAAGAGGAAATCGACACCCTTCACCCCGCGCTCGATGATCCGGCTGAGGCCGCCGGTCTTGCGCGTGATGTGATAGCGCAGCGAAAGCCGGTGGATGTGGGTGAAGGTCTCGATCGCCAGCCGGCGGATCGCGCGCTGGCCGACGCGGACGAAAACCGCATCGCGGAGCTCGCCGAACAGCACCGCGCCAGTCCGCGCCAGGCCATAGGCGACGACCAGACCCACCGCCCCGAGGCCCATGAGCGCACGCGGGTCCGACCCGGCCTCGTTCGACAGGCTGTCCACCGCCAGCTTGTAGATGTAGGGCGTGCCCACCGAGACGAGCTTGGCCAGAAGCAGGAACACAAGCGCCAGCACCACGCGCCGCTTCACCCAGGCCTGCCCTGCGGGCCAGAGATAGGGCGCCACGCGGCGGATGGTGGTCATGGCCGAGGCGCGGGGCGTGCCGGCATCGGCGGAGGTAGCGGTCGAGGTGGTGCGGCGCATCGTCTTTCCTGGCGGCCCGGTCCCGGCAGGAACGTTGCGCGCGGGTCAGGCTTCGGCTAAAGTCATTTCAAGGATCGTTGAATAGTTGAGCCATGGACCGAAGTAAAGCCCTCACCGCCCTATCGGCCCTGGCCCACGGGACGCGGCTGGACCTGATCCGTCTGCTGACGCCCAGGGGCGAGGCGGGCATGGCCGCCGGCCAGATCGCCGATTCGCTGAGAATGCCGGCGTCGCGGCTGTCGTTCCACCTTTCGGTGCTGGAGCAGGCCGGGCTGCTGAAATCGCGCAAGGTGGCGCGCAACGTGTTCTACAGCGTCGATCCGCGCGGGATCGGGCAGACGATCTCCTATGTGCTGAACGATTGCTGTTCGGACCATCCCGAGGTGCTGGCCGCCTGCGCGCACCGGCGTCAGGGGGCCGAAGCCGTTTCGGGCACCGAGAACACCTGACCGGGATAGATCAGGTCCGGGTCCTTGATCTTGTCGCGGTTGGCCTCGAACACCTGCACGTAAAGCACGCCGTTGCCATAGCGCTCCTGTGCGATGCCCCAGAGGGTGAAGCCGGGCTGGACGGTCACCGTGACCGGGGCCGGGGCGGCGGCGGGGCTATCGGCCTGCGCGACGGCGGGCGCTTCGGGGGCGGTGGGTTGGGCTGGAACCGGCGGCGCCACCGGAGTTTCGGGTGCCGCGGCCTCGCCCGGCCCGGTCACTGCTGCGGCCTCGGGCAGGGGATCGGCGTCGGCAACCTCGACCGGCGCGGCAGGGGGCGTGGCATCGGCGGCAGCCCCGGAAGCCGCCGGCGCGGCGCTGGTCATGTCCGCTTCCGGCTGGACGGCAGGCTCGGTGGCCGCTGCGGCCTGGCCGCCGGCGACAGCGGCCAGCTCTGCCAGCGTCTCGCGCTTGAACGGGGTCTCGAAGCGGGAAGTGACCTTGCCCGCCCCGTCCAGCTGATCGACCCGCAGCGTATAGACCCCGGGCGCCGTGTCGGGCAGCGTGGTCAGCCATTTGCCCGAGGCCGGGACCGGCAGGGTCAGCTTCGCGGCATTGTCGAGATAGAGCCGCAGCACCGCCCCCCCTGCCCCGCGCCCGCCGACCTGGACCTCGCCATCCGGCGTGTAGGAGATCGTGTCGATCATCACCGAGGCTGTCTGCCCGGCCATGGGCTCGGGTTGGGGCGCGGCGGGATCCTGAAGAACGACCGCGCCCTCGTCGGAGAGGAGCAGTGCCGGAGGAGCGGCGGGTTCGGCGGCCGCGACCTGGGCATCGGCCGGCGCCGCGGCTTCGCCCGTGGCTTGCAGGGGCCCCTCGATCGGGCCGAGGGCGACCATCTGGGCCGAGGCGACGGGCGCCTGCCCGGGCAGCGTCATCGACAGCCACATCAGGCTGGGATCGGGATTCGGCGGCAGGGTGAAGAGCAGGGCGAAGTCCCCGGACGCGGTCGCCGTGCCGCTGGCCACGGACTCGCCGCCCACGACGACCTCGACCGTCGCGCCGGGTTCGGCGCTGCCCGAGACGACCGCATCCCCGTTGGCCGCGACGCGCCAGGTATCGATCACCGGCGGCTGAACGGGGGATGCGGGGGCCTGCTCTGCGGGCGCGGCCTCGGGCTGGGGAACATCGGCCGTCTCGACCGCGAGGTCCGCTGCGGGTTGCGGATCGGCGGCTTGTGCGGGGTCGGCAGCGGACTCTGCGGCCGAACCTGCCGGGGCCGTCGCGTCGGTCGCCGGAGCAGCAGCAGGCTGAGGGGAAGGCGCGGAGGGTTTGGTCTCGGCCACGTCCTCGGGCATCGGCCGGGTCAGTTGCCAGGCGATGTATCCGATGCCGGACACCGACACCCCCCCGAGGAGCAGGATGGCAAGGCGCGTTCCCCTGTCCAAGGCCCCGAATGCCGACATTCCCGTTTCCCCCCTGCGCGGTTTCGCCGCCGTGCGTTTCTTGTGACGAGGAATCTCTATATGACGGGCCAAAGCAACCCCTTTTCAGGCTGGCCCATGTCCCTTCGTTCCATTTGCGTCTTCTGCGGCTCGCGTCCCGGCCGCAATCCTGCCCATGCCGATGCCGCCCGAATGACCGGCGAGATGCTGGCGCGCAATGGTTGGCGGCTGGTGTTCGGGGCGGGCGATGTCGGGCTGATGGGGGCGGTCGCCGCAGCCGCGACGGCGGCCGGGGCCGAGATGCTGGGCGTGATTCCGATCCACCTGATGGGGCGTGAGCGCGCCAGCCGCGACCGGCGGCGGCTGATCGTCACCGAGGACATGCACGAGCGCAAGAAGGTGATGTTCATGAACTCGGACGCCGTGGTGGTGCTGCCTGGCGGCGCGGGGTCGCTGGACGAGTTCTTCGAGGTGCTGACCTGGGCGCAGATCGGGCTGCACCGCAAGCCGATCCTCTTGCTGGATGTCGAGGGCTACTGGCAGCCGCTTGTCACGCTCCTTGACCATGTGATCGCCGAGGGCTTTGCGGATACCGCGCTGAAGGGGCATTTCCGGACCGTGCCGGATGTCCCCGCGCTGGAGGCGGCGCTGGTCGAGGCCTTGCGCTGAAACGCCGACGGCCCGCGAGGGTCCTGCCCCGCGGGCCGCTGTCCTGGGCTTTCGCCCGCCTTACAGGGCGGCGGCGACGGCTTCCCAGTTGACCAGCTTTTCCAGGAAGTTGGTCAGGTAGGCCGGGCGCTTGTTGCGGAAGTCGATGTAGTAGGAATGTTCCCACACGTCGCAGCCCAGAAGCGCGGTCTGGCCGAAGCAGAGCGGGTTCACGCCGTTCTCGGTCTTGGTGACCTTGAGCGAACCGTCCTTGTCCTTGACCAGCCAGGCCCAGCCCGAGCCGAACTGGCCCGCGCCGGCGGCGGCGAAATCGTCCTTGAACTTCTGCACCGAGCCGAAGGCCTCGGTCAGGGCCTTTTCCAG
>JBKBVC010000164.1:0-5209 GCA_046289805.1 Tabrizicola sp. | reverse complement strand
CTGGATCCATGTCGGCAACCTGCGCACCGCGCTGATGAATTACCTCATCGCGCGGCAAAACGGCGGAACCTTCATCCTGCGGCTGGACGACACGGATCAGGAACGCTCGAAGCAGGAATACATCGACGGGCTGAAGGAGGATCTCGCCTGGCTGGGGATCACCTACGACCGGGTCGAGCAGCAGTCGAAGCGGCTGGGGCGATATGCCGAGGCTGCCGAGCAGCTGAAGGCCGCGGGCCGCTTCTACGAATGTTTCGAGACGCCGGTGGAGCTGGACCTCAAGCGCAAGAAGCAGCTGAACATGGGCAAGCCTCCGGTCTATGACCGCGCGGCGCTGAGCCTGACCGAGGCCCAGAAGGAGGCCTATCGCGCCGAGGGGCGCAAGGGCTACTGGCGCTTCAAGCTGGATCAGGAACGGATCGAGTGGGAGGACGCGATCATCGGCAAGGTCTCGATCGACGCGGCCTCGGTCAGCGATCCGGTGCTGATCAAGGCGGACGGGCAGGTGCTCTATACCTTCGCTTCCTCGGTCGATGACGTGGACATGGGCGTCACCCACATCGTGCGCGGCGCTGACCATGTGACGAATACCGCGACGCAGATTCAGATCATGAAAGCCCTTGGCGGCACGCCCCCGACCTTCGCACATCACAGCCTGCTGACCGGGCCGCAGGGCGAGGAACTGTCCAAGCGTCTGGGCGTTTTGAGCCTGCGCGACCTGCGCGCGCGGGGGGTAGAGCCGATGGCGCTTCTGTCTCTCATGGCGCGACTGGGATCGTCGAAGCCGGTGGAGCTGGCTTCCAGCATGGAGGAGCTGATCGCCGGGTTCGACGTGGGCTCTTTCGGCACCGCGCCGACCAAGTTCGACGCCGAGGATCTGTTCCCGCTGACCCGTCATCATGTGCAGTCGCTGCCCTTCGCGGCGGTGAAGGACCGGGTGCTCGCGCTGGGCGTCCCAGAGAGCGAGGCCGAGGCCTTCTGGACCGTGGCCAAGGGCAACATCACCGTGCTGGCCGACCTGGCCGACTGGTGGGCACTGTTCCGCGACGGGGCCGAGCCGGTGGTGGACGAGGCCGACCGCGACTTCGTGCGGCAGGCGCTGGCCATGCTGCCGCCGCGGCCCTGGACCCAGGCAACCTGGGGCGAGTGGACCCAGGCGGTGAAGGAGGCGACGGGGCGCAAGGGCAAGGACCTGTTCCGCCCCCTGCGCCGGGCGCTGACGGGGCGCGACGCGGGGCCCGAGATGGCAGACGTCATGCCGCTTCTGCGCAAGGTGCCGAGCGTCTGAGCCCTTGGCTGGCCCCGGGGGCGCTTCGCCCCCCGGACCCCCCGAGGATATTTCTGGACAGATGAATGGCTTGACCTAGGCTCCTCGGTCGGCTTGGGGGTGATCATGACGGGATCGGGCGCGCAGGCGAAGTTTGTCGAGGGGAACCTGTTCCGGCATGTGTCGGTGATGGCGCTGACCTCGTCGGTCGGGCTGATGGCGGTCTTCGTCGTCGATCTGGTCAACATGTTCTACATCGCCCTTCTGGGGCGCGAGGAACTGGCGGCGGCGATCGGCTATGCCGGGGCGATCCTGTTCTTCACCACGAGTTTCGGCATCGGGATGTCGATCGCGGTGGGCGCGCTGGTCGCGCGGGCGCTGGGCGCGCGCGATCCGGCGCTGGCGCGCGAGAAGGCGACTACCGGGCTGGTGCTGGGCTTCGTCTTCGGGTCGCTGTTCGCGGCCGTCGTCTGGCTGGCGCTTTCGCCGCTGGTAAGCCTCCTCGGCGCCACGGGCGAGACGCATGACCTGGCGGTGCATTTCCTGGCCATCGTGGTGCCGTCGCAGCCGCTTCTGATGATCGGCATGGTGGGCGGGGCGATCCTGCGCAGCCATGGCGATGCGCGCGCGGCGATGATGGCCACGGTCTGGGGGGCGGTGGCGACGGCGGCGCTGGACCCGATCCTGATCTTCGGTCTGGGGTGGGAGCTGACCGGGGCCGCGCTGGCCAGCGTCGCCGCTCGAGTGGTGATCGCGGTCATGGCGTTGCGGCCGATCACGGCGAAATACGGCGGGTTTGACCGGCCGTCTCCGGGCCAGCTGATGGCCGACATGGGGCCGATATGGGCCATCGTGGTGCCCGCGATCCTGACCCAGGTGGCAACCCCCGTGGGCCAGGCTTTCGTCACCCGCGCCACCAGTGCCTATGGCGAGGCGGCTGTGGCAGGCATGGCGATTGCCGGCCGCCTGACGCCCGTCGCCTTCGGGGTGATCTTCGCACTGTCGGGTGCCATCAGGCCGATCATCGGGCAGAACTTCGGCGCCGGACGGATGGACCGGGTGCGGCGGGCCTTCCTGGACGGGCTGGGATTCACCGCTCTGGTGATCCTGGTGGTTTCGGCCCTGCTTTTCGTGCTGCGGGCTCCGATCGCCGATGCCTTCCGGGCCGAGGGCCTGACCCGTGACCTCGTCTATCTCTTCTGCGGGCCGCTGGCGCTGTTGTGGTTCTTCAACGGGATGATCTTCGTCGGCAATGCGGTCTGCAACAACCTTGGACGCCCCTTCTGGTCCACGGTGGTGAACTGGGGCCGGCACACGCTCGGGACGGTCCCGCTCGCCCTGTGGCTTGGTGGGCATTGGGGGGCGCAGGGTGTGCTGGTCGGGCAGGCGATCGGTGGCGTGATCTTCGGGCTGGCCGCGGCCTGGCTGGCTCTGCTGGCAATCCGGGCGCCGGCCGTCCGGCCTGGGCCCGGACCCTCCGCCGCGCGGCCCGAGACGGAAGCGATCGCCAGCCCCGGCGAAAGGCGCGCCTGAACGGCCCATCGCCGCGCGGATGTTCGCGTCAAGGTCCGGTCAACAGCTTGAGGCAAGACCGATCCCGGAGCGGACGATGAGGTGTGGATGGTAAAGACCGGCCGCAGGCGGCCCAAGCCGTTCCGCAACGCCTCGCGCCAGGACCCGGCTTCGGGCGACCCGACCGACAGAGCGAAGCGCGATGTCACCACCCCCGTGGCGCCGGAACCGACCGGCCGCTCGCCGGCCAGGGCCGTGACCTCCTCGCCATCGGGACTCAGACGGCTCCGTGGGCGATACTGCTGACCGCGGCGGCGTCCGCGGCAATCACGGCTGGCTGGATCTCTCGGGCAACGACTGCTTCGGGGCCCGGATAACCCGGATCGGCGGGGACCGGAACAGCGGCCTTGTTACCGTCACTGACGGGTCAGGCGCGATCCCCCGCGCGATGAGCCTTGCCGAGGTCGAGGACCTCATTCCCTGCATTTCCGCCGGCACCAGGAGGGAGACGCCCCAGGGTCCGTGCCCTGTCGAAAACCTGTGCCCCGTCGTTCCGGGCCTGACGCTGGCCGATGGGCCACAGCCTGGCCGCGCGCGTATGACGCTGAAAGGGCACGAGACCAGGGGGCTTCTGGCATCCCGATCCGCCACCAGAGAGGACCAATCGGCATACCATCGTATCCTGCTTTTCGCTTGCCCGTCCGCGGGGCGATGCGCTAATCAGGCTCTGTCAGGTTCGGGAGAATCCGGCGGGCTTCGCAGGACCGTCGGTGCCGAAGGAGCAACCGCCCCGGTAAACTCTCAGGCGCAAGGGACCGTAGCTGACGACAGACTCTGGAGAGTTCCCGGCCGGGTCCGGGACGCCGAAGGGATAACGATCTCAGGCGCACCTTGGGGTGCAGGGACAGAGGGGGCATCGCAGGGTGGGGATTGGCCCGCCCGACGGTGCCGGTGCGTTTCTCCGGCCAGACATGGGAGGGGTGGCCGTGGCCAACCTCGAAGAGCTTGAGCTTCTTCATCTGGGGCTGGAAGCCCTGCATGAGGAACTGGGTGGCAAGATGGTGCCTTTCGCGGGCTACCGGATGCCGGTTCAGTATCCCGAGGGGGTGCTGAAGGAACATCTGCACACACGCGCAGCGGCGGGTCTGTTCGATGTCAGCCACATGGGCCAGGTGATCCTGCGGCCGAAGGGGACGATGGACGAGCTTAAGCTCGCCTTCGAGGCGCTGATGCCGGTCGATGTCCTTGGCCTTGCCGAAGGGCGGCAGCGCTACGGCCTCTTCACCAATGACGCGGGCGGGATCCTTGACGACCTGATGTTCACCAACCGCGGAGACCACCTGTATGTTGTGGTCAACGCGGCCTGCAAGGCGGCGGACATCGCCCACATGACGGCCCGCATGCCGGGGGTTTCGGTGGAACCGGTGACCGACCGGGCGCTCCTTGCGCTTCAGGGGCCGGGCGCCGAAGCAGCGCTGGAGGCGCTCGTCCCAGGCGTGGCCGCGATGCGCTTCATGGATCACCGCGTGTTCGGCGAAATCTGGGTCAGCCGGTCGGGCTACACCGGCGAGGATGGCTTCGAGGTCTCGGTCCCCGAGGCGCAGGCGGATGCCTTCGCCCGAAGGCTGCTGGCCCGGCCTGGAGTGGCCCCGATCGGTCTCGGCGCGCGCGACAGCCTGCGGCTCGAGGCGGGGCTCTGCCTCTACGGGCACGACATCGACACCACGACCAGCCCGGTCGAGGCCAACCTGGCCTGGGCGATCCAGAAGGTCCGCCGCGCAGGCGGCGCCCGCGAAGGCGGCTTCCCCGGTGCGCAGCGCATCTTGCGGGAACTGGCCGAAGGGCCGGCGCGGCTTCGCGTTGGCCTCAGGCCCGAAGGCCGCGCGCCGATGCGCGAGGGCGTGGAGCTTTTTGCCGCGGATGGCACGTCTGTCGGAAAGGTGACCTCCGGCGGGTTCGGACCTTCGGTGAATGCCCCGATCGCGATGGGCTATGTTGCCCGTGCCCATGCCAGCATCGGCACCGGACTCACGGGCGAGGTCCGCGGCAAGCGCCTGCCGGTGACCGTGACCGCGATGCCGTTCCAACCGACAACCTACAAGCGCTGAGGACTGACCGATGAAATACACCAAGGAACATGAATGGCTGCGCGTCGAGGGTGACCTCGTGGTCGTGGGCATCACGGAACATGCCGCGACCCAGCTTGGCGACGTGGTCTTCGTGGAACTGCCCGAACCCGAGACGCAGGTGGCCGAGGGCGACGAGGTCTGCGTGATCGAAAGTGTCAAGGCGGCAAGCGACATCCTGGCCCCCGTGGATGGCGAGATCGTCGCCGTGAACCAGAAGCTGGTGGACAACCCCGGGTTGGTGAACGAGGATCCGACGGGCGCCGCCTGGTTCTTCAAGATGCGGGTGGACGACCTCGGCGTG
>JBKBVC010000163.1:0-5225 GCA_046289805.1 Tabrizicola sp. | reverse complement strand
GCGACTTGATCAGTTCGGCCAGCTTCTCGTCCTTCAGCCGACTGTTGCCCTCGATCGAGATGACGTTGACGATCGGGTATTCCTTGACCCGGATCACCAGGGTCGAACCCTGCGGCACCAGCTCCACCGTCTCGAACAGGTTCGAGTTCAGGATGCGCTGATAGGCATCGTTCAAGGCCGCGGCCGAGACGTCCTGCCCACGCCTGATTCCGGCATAATTGAGGATGGTTGCCGCATCGACGCGCTCATTGCCCTCGATGGTCACGTTCGAAAAGGAATAGACCTGCGCGAAGGCCGGCTGAAGGAATGGCTGCGAAGCTGTTGCGGCGCCAAGGAAAACCGCCGTGGCCAGCAGACGAGCCCTGGACCTTGCCCGGGCCGACTGCCCCAGGGCCGCGCGTTGGGTCATCCGCATCTTGCATCCTCGCCGAATTTCTTGTTTCCGGATTGACTAGCGTGAAAGCGCAGCTTTGTCAAAAGCCTGCGGTCCCTGTGGATAACTTTGCAAGATGTTGTGGTAGAAGGGCAATGGCCCTTCCGCGCCCTGCCGATCAGGGCGCCGCCTGCGCCGATGCGGTCAGTGGCACAGCAGGTCGCGGCTCAACCCGAACAGCATGATCGACAGCACCAGCGTCAGACCCACCGTCATCAGGATTCGCAACGCCCTGTCCGAGGGCTTGCGCCGCGTCACCGCCTCGTAGGCGTGGAACACAAGATGACCGCCATCCAGGACCGGAATCGGGAACAGGTTCAGGATGCCCACTCCCAGCGACAGGATCGCCAGCATGCCGACGAAGCTCTGCGCCCCGTTGCGCGCAGCATCGCCGGCCGTCTCGGCCATGCCGATCGCGCCCGCCAGGTTGCAACTGCTGATCGCCCCCTGGATCATGTGCCACAGGCCCGAAAAGGTCGTCGTCGTCATCGTCCAAATGGTTTGTGCCGCCCCCGTAGCCGCCTCCCAGGGACCGACACTGCGCACGGCGGGCTCGAAGAACATGCCGGAGTAGAGCCCCAGCAGGTAGCGTTCCGTGAAGCCGCCGTTGCCGTCGTCCACCGTGCGGATGCGCGGGGTCAGCGACAGATCGAAGGTCTGTCCGTCGCGCCAGACGGTCAGCGCCACCGGCGCGCCCTTCCCCGCCGCCACGATCTCGGGCAGTTCGGCGAAGAAGCGCACCTCGCGCCCGTCCGCCTTCAGGATCACGTCGCCCTCGCGCAGGCCCGCATCCATCGCCGCCGAGCGGATCTGCACCTCCCCGACCACTGGCGCGCGCGGATGGGGGCCTTCGACCTCCAGCTCCTCGCCCCCTCTTAGCACCCGGTAGGTCAGCACGGTCCGGTCCTGCGCTGCGTCCACCACCTGATTGAAGGTCGGCCAGGCCGGCGTCGGCTGGCCGTCCACCGCCAGGATCACGTCGCCCTCGACCAGCGCGGGGCCATCGAACGGGAAGGCGCGCAATTTGCCCACCGTCGGCTCCTCGCGCGGAACCCCCACCGCAAGCGCAAGCCCCGAAAGCAGCACGAAGGTCAGGATGAAGTTGAAAACCGGCCCCGCCGCCACCGTCGCCGCCCGCGCCCAGAGCGGGGCGCCCGCCATCGTGTGCCGCCGCTCCTCGGCCGAAAGGCCCGAGACATCGGCCGAGCGCACCGAAGACGCATCCACGTCGCCGAGGAACTTCACATAGCCGCCGAAGGGGATCGCCGCGACCTGCCATTTCGTGCCGCGCCGGTCGGTGCGGCTGAACAGGACCGGGCCGAAGCCGATGGAGAAGACCTCGGAATGGATCCCCGACCAGCGGCCGACGATATAGTGGCCGTATTCATGAACGAAGACGATCACCGACAGCGCGATCACGAAGAAGACCAACGTCCAGGCCGTGCCGCCAAGCGCTGCCACAATCGCTTCCATCACCGCTCTCCTGCCTGACGGCGCGCGATCTCGCCCGCCTTTTGCCGTGCCAGATGGTCCACGGCCTGCACATCCTCAAGGGTCATTCTGTCGCTGTCGCGGCCAAGATCGGGGTCCAGCACCTCGAGCGTCGCCTCAACCACGCCCGCCATGTCCATGAACCCGATGTCGCCGGCCAGGAAATGGTCCAGCGCCACTTCCTTGGCCGCGTTGAAGGCCGCCCCGGCAAATCCCCGGCGTGCCATCACCTCGCGCGCCAGTCGCAGGGCGGGGTAACGCGCAAGGTCGGGTGCGCGGAAGGTCAGCTGGCCGATCCGCGCCAGGTCCAGCCGCGCCACCGGCAGCGGCGCCCTTTCGGGCCAGTTCAGAGCATAGCCGATGGAATGGCGCATGTCGGGGGCCCCCATATGCGCCATGATCGCCCCGTCGCGGTAGCCGACCATCGAATGGATCAGCGACTCCGGGTGGATGATGACCTCGATCTGGTCCGGGGCGACACCGAAGAATTCCCGCGTTTCTATGACTTCCAGCGCCTTGTTGAACATGGAAGCCGAATCGATCGTGATCCTCTGCCCCATCGTCCAGTTCGGATGTGCCAGCGCCTCGGCCACCGTGGCCTGCGCCAGCCGCTCGATCGGCCAGTCGCGCAAGGCCCCACCGCTTGCGGTCAGGATGATCCGCTCCACCGCCGCGATGTCCTCGCCCACGAGCGCCTGGAAGATCGCCGAATGCTCGCTGTCCACCGGCAGTATCCGCGCCCGCTGCCGCGCGGCCTCGGCCATGAGCAGCGGCCCGGCCGTCACCAGGCTTTCCTTGTTGGCCAGGGCCAGCGTGCCCCCGTGCCGCAGGGCGCGAAACCCCGGCGCCAGGCCCGCCGCGCCCACGATCGCGCTCATCACCCAGTCGGCCGGTCGGTCGGCGGCCTCGAGCAGCGCCTCCGGCCCCGCCGCCGCCTCGACGCCCGACTGCGCCAGCCGGTCGCGCAGCTCCGGCAAGTCTGCCGGATCGGCGCAGACCGCGATCTCGGCCCGCAAGGCGCGCGCCATCGCGGCCAGCCGCGCCAGGTTCCGCCCGCCCGTCAGCGCCACCACCCGATGCGTCCGGGCGCCGCCCGTGCGTTGCAGAAGATCGACGGTCTGCTCGCCGATGGAACCCGTGGCACCAAAGATCGAGACGCTTCGCATCCCTTCACCCACCGAACAGGAACGTGACCGGCGCAAAGAGACCGAGAACCAGCACGAAAGCCACCGCTCCGATCAGGGCGTCGAACCGGTCCAGCACGCCGCCATGGCCAGGGATCAGGTTCGAGGCATCCTTGACCCCCGCCCGCCGCTTGACCCAGCTCTCGGCGATGTCGCCCATCTGCCCGGCCAGAGCCATCAGCGCCGAGACCGGCACGATCAGCCAGCTCGTCCCCGCCACGAGGACGAAGACCAGCCCGACGGCAGCAGCGCCGATCCAGCCCGCCACCGTGCCCGACCAGGTCTTCTTCGGGCTCAGCGCCGGCCAGAACTTCGGGCCTCCCACCAGCCGACCCACGAAATAGCCCAGAACATCCGAGACGATCACCACCGCCACCACCCAGAGGATCGCCCGATCGCCCCCGGTCTGGCGCAGCTCGACCAGCCCGTAGCCCGCCAGCATGATCGCCAGCGCATAGGCCCCCGCAAGCCTGCGGTCGCGGCGCGGGGTCAGGATCAGGACCAGCGTCGGCACCATCAGGAACAGGACGGCAATCTCGCTGCGCAGGACCATGGCCAGCATCAGCGCGGCCCCCGCCATGACCGCGATGGTCACCGGCGCCTTCCGCCCCCCCGGCGCCGTCATCGTCGCCAGTTCCCAGACCATGACCGCCGTCAGCGCGATGACCAGCGCGGCAAAGGCCGTGCCGCCCAGCCAGATCTCGACCGCGCCCACCGCCAGCATGACGATGGCCGACAGGATGCGCGTGCGCAGGTCCGCCCATCTGCCGGCAGGCGCCGGCCCCGGATCGCTCACCGGATCACCCCGCCAAAGCGCCGCTGCCGGTTGGAAAAGCGCGCCACGATCGCGGCCAGCTCCTCCGGCCCGAAATCCGGCCAGAGCGTTTCGGTGAACTCGTATTCGGCATAGGCCGCCTGCCAGGGCAGGAAATTCGAGGTCCGCGTCTCGCCGCTGGTGCGGATCACCAGGTCCGGGTCGGGCAGCCCGCCGGTGTCGAGCCTCTCGCCGAAGGCCGCCTCGGTCAGATGCCGAGGGTCCAGAAGACCCGCCGCCGCGGCCTCGGCCACCTTGCGGGCCGCGCGGACGATCTCGTCCCGCCCGCCGTAATTGATCGCGACCGTCAGGTTCAGCCGGTCCAGCCCCGCCGTCCGCGCCTCGATCCCGGCCATCATGCGTTGCAACTTGGGGTCCAGCCGGCTCCGGTCGCCGATGAAGCGCATCCTGACGCCCGCCTGCGCCAGCCGGTCGGCCTCGCGCTCGATGTAACGGGCGAAGATCGCCATCAGGCCCAGGACTTCCTCGGTGGATCGCTTCCAGTTCTCGGTCGAGAAGGCATAGAGCGTCAACCACCTGATCCCCAGGTCGGGGGCCGCCTTGACGATCTCGCGCACCCGCTCGGCACCCTTGCGGTGGCCGACCAGACGCGCCCAGCCCCGGTTGGTGGCCCAGCGGCCGTTGCCGTCCATGATGATCGCCAGATGGTTGACTGGCCGCGCTGCGGCCTCCACCTGCAAGTCCTTCGACACTCGCCGCCCCTCCGCCCGCAGGTCAGACCTGCATGATCTCCGCCTGCTTGGCCTCCAGCGCCTTGTCCACGGCGGCGATCGCCTTGTCCGTCAGCTCCTGCACCGTGTCGGCCCAGAATTTCTGGTCGTCCTCGCTCATGCCCTGCGCCTTCGCCTTCTTGATCTGGTCCATCCCATCGCGCCGCACGTTGCGAATCGCGACCTTGGCCTGCTCGGCATATTGCGCGGCAACTTTGGTCAATTCGCGGCGACGCTCCTCGTTCAGCTCGGGAATGGGCAGGCGGATCAGCGGGCCGTCGGTGACCGGGTTGATGCCGATGCCAGACTCGCGGATCGCCTTCTCGACCTTGCCGACCATCGCCTTGTCCCAGACGTTGATCACCACCATACGCGGCTCGGGCACGTTGACCGTGCCCAGCTGGTTGATCGGCGTCATCTGGCCGTAGGCCTCCACCTGGATCGGCTCGACGATCGAGGCAGAGGCGCGGCCGGTTCTCAGCGAGGCGAACTCCGTCTTCAGCGCCGCCATCGCGCCGTCCATCCGGCGCTGGAGGTCATCGGTGTCAATCTCGATCTCTTCATGAGCCATC
>JBKBVC010000162.1:0-5239 GCA_046289805.1 Tabrizicola sp. | reverse complement strand
ACCGAGAAGGTGATCCAGCTGAAATGCCGGATCGATACCGCCATCGAGATCGAATATGTCCAGAACGGCGGCGTCCTGCACTATGTGCTGCGCAACCTTGCGGCGTCCTGATTTCCGAAACGGATCGTTTCCACGGAAGGCCCGGGCAACCCCCGGGTCTTCACTTTTTGTTCTGCAATTGCGCGGCAGTCTGGCAGCATGTCCCAGCCAGAAGGCTTTCGTCATGTCCGACCGTTTTCCGCCCGTTCGTCCCCAGTCTGCCCTGAATGGTGCGCAGACCCGCGACCGCGCCCTGCCCGCACCGGCCCCCGTGGATCTCACCCTGCTTGCCGGCCTGGTGTTCGTCCTGGCCCTGGCGCTGCTCTGACCGGGGCTGCTGGCAGAGGCATCGGCCCACAAGGTCAAGGCGGGGTCGGCCCATCCTCGGCAGAGGTTAAGGATTGATGAACGTCCGCGAGCAAGTCCTTGTCATCATTATGGCAACGCGGACTGTCCACCGTGGACACTCAGGCCCCGCCGGCCAGCGCCTTTTCCAGTTCCGGCTTGAATCGGGTCTCGTAGTCGGTCCCGACCAGGGGCCCGACAAAGCGGAACAGGACGGTGCCGTCCCCGCCGATGATGAAGGTCTCGGGCGGGGCGGTGACTCCCCAGTCGATCGCCCCGCGCATCGCCGGGTCGGTGGCGACGCCGATGAAGGGGTTGCCCTCCTCGGCCAGGTAGGCCACGGCCTTCGCGTCGTCGTCGCGGATGTTGACCCCGGCCACCCGGATCCCCCGCGCGGCCATCTCTTTCAGCACGGGATGTTCGGCCCGGCAGGGCGGGCACCAGGTGGCCCAGAAGTTGACCACCGTCACCTCGCCCGACCGCAGATCGGCCTCCGACAGTCCGGGGATGCCCGGCAGCGTGGTCGCAGGCAGGGCCGGCGCCGGTCGGCCGACGAGGACCGACTGCAACTCGCCCGGGTTCTCTCGCTGCATCCCCGCGTAGAACAGCCCCGCCAGTCCCGCGAACAGGACCGGGGGCAGGATCATCAGCCACCTAGCCATCCGACTTCTCCTGCCGCGCCTCGACCTCGGCCAGCGCGCGCTTCATTCTCGCCGACTGCCACAGCGACAGCCCGACCAGCGCCGCGACCAGCACCGCAGTGGCCAGGTAGGACCCCAGCACCGCGACGGCGTATTTCCCCAGCTCCGGCATCACGCGACCCGCTCCCGTGCCAGAAGCGCCTTCAACCGCCGCGCCCGGATCTCGGTCCGGGTGCGCAGAAGGACCATGGTGACGAACAAGAGGATGAAGCCCGCGATGCAGACCACAAGCGGCAGCCAGAACACGTCCGAGACGTTCTCCTCCCGGTCCATCGACAGCGAGGCGCCCTGGTGCAGCCCCTGGTTCCAGAAGTTCACCGCATAGCGCGAGAGGAGCGCGAAGACCGATCCGACGAGGCAGAGGATCGAGGTCAGGTCGGCCGCCGTGTCGGGGTCCTCGATCGCGGCCCAGAGCGCCATGTAGCCGAAGTAGAACAGCGTCAGGATCAGGAACGAGGTCAGCCGCGGGTCCCAGGCCCACCAGGTGCCCCACATCGGCTGGCCCCAGAGCGCGCCGGTGACCAGCGCGATCAGCGTGAAGGTCAGGCCCACCGGCGCGGCGGCCTTGGCGGCCAGCGCCGAGACATGGTGGCGGCGGATGATCCAGATCAGCGAGGTCACCAGCATCATGATCCAGGCATTGATCGCCATCATGGCCGAAGGGACATGCAGGTAGATGATCTTGACCGTGGATCCCTGCTTGTAGTCGTCGGGCGTGAAGAAGAATCCCCAGACGAGGCCGACCGCCAGCAGGATCGCCGTCAGCCCCACAGCCCAGGGCAGGGTCCAGGCCGAGGTCTGCATGAATTTCTTCGGGTTCGCATATTCCCAGATCGACATGGGCCTCCGCCTATCCTGTTCCGCCTTTCCGCTCAACACACCATCGCGCGAGGGTTCAGCGCAAATTGACGCGGATCGCGATTGCCGCCGCAAACGGCAGCAGCGCCGCTGCCCCCAGGCTGATCGCCGCCAGAAGCGCCAGGGGCGTCCCCAGCGCCATCCCTTCTGCCCCGCGCCGCACGACCTCGGCCCCGAAGATCAGGGTCGGCACATAGAGCGGCAGGACCAACAGCGACAGGAGAAGCCCGCCCCGGCGCAGGCCCACGGTGATCGCCGCCCCGAACGCGCCGATCATTGACAGGGCCGGCGTGCCGAGAAGTAGGCTGAGGACCAGCCAGCCGAAGCCGCCGGCCGGCAGGTTCAGAAGGACCGCCAGCCCCGGAGCGATCAGGGTCAGGGGCAGGCCCGTGACCAGCCAGTGCGCCAGCGCCTTGACCGCGACGACTGCCTCCAGGGGAATCGGCGCGGTGGCCAGCAGGTCCAGCGAGCCGTCCTCGTGATCCAGCGCGAAGATCCGGTCGAGCGACAGGAGGCAGGCCAGAAGCGCCCCGACCCACAGGATCCCCGGTGCGATCCGTCCCAGCGTGCCACCTTCCGGGCCAACCCCCAGCGGCACCAGCACCGAGAGAAGGAAGAAGAAGGCCAGCCCCAGGCCAAAGCCCCCGCCCGAGCGGAAGGCAAGCCGCAGGTCGCGCAGCAGCAGCGCCTTCATGCCACCCCCCTTGGTTGCCCCTTGCCCAAATACTCCCGCCGGAGGCGCCGGCGGCGGGTCCGGGTGCGACGGCAGGTCATGCGAAGGCCTCGTCGAAGCCGGTGCTCTGGAGCACCCGGGCGCGATGCGGTTCGAGGTCGAGCACCTGCGCCTCGGGCAGGCCGAGATCGACATGGGTGGCGATGACTGCAAGCCCGTCCTGTGCCAGATGCGCGCGGACTGCGGCGGCAAAGAGTGCGACCGAGGCAACGTCGAGGCTGACGGTGGGCTCGTCCAGAAGCCAGACCGGCCGCCCCGTCACCAGAAGCCGCGCGAGGCCCAGGCGGCGCTTCTGGCCGGCGGAAAGCTCTCCGGCGCGGCGGCGGATCAGTGCGGTCAGGTCGAACGCGGCCAGCGCCGCCTGGATCCCCGGCCCGCCGTAGATGCGTGACCAGAACTCCAGGTTCTCGGCCACCGTCAGGGTCGATTTCAGCCCGTCGGCATGGGCGGCATAGGCAACGCCGTCGGGGGGCAGGTCGAAAGTCCCCGCAGCGGGAGGTTGCAGGCCCGCCAAGGTGCGCAGGAGCGTGGTCTTGCCCGACCCGTTCGGCCCGCGCAGGATCAGCGCCTGGCCAGGCGTCAGTGCAAAGGTCAGGCCCCGCAGGACCGTCACCCCGCCGCGTGCGACTGCAAGACCGGACGTGCTCAACATGGGCGAAGCCCTAGCCGATGAGGGCGGTTTGCGAAAGGGGCATGGTCAGCCCCAGTCGCCCAGAAGGATGTTGCGTGTGACCACCTCGACCGGCCGTTCCCGGGCGATCAGGCCTGCCACCCATTCGCAGGAGGCCGCATTGAACACCGCCCCCCTGCCCCGCCGGTATTCGGCCATGCAGCCGTTGCCCCGGCTGGCAAGCCCGAGCGTCTCGGGCGTGACCGCGCCGTAGATCGTCTGGGCGACCTCTTCGGCATCGAGGGTGCCGATGAAGTGATCCATGTCGTGCCGCCCGGTGTGGTGGGCAAGTGTGGTGGCGGGCGAGAGGGCGACGATGGTCAGGACCCCTTCCAGCCCGGTATCGGGAGCGGGGTATGGCAGGCCCTTGCGCATCTCGTAGTCGATCCCGTCCACCTCGTAGCCGAAGATCCTCGACTGCGCCCCAAGGACATCGCCGTAGCCAAGGCCGGTGCCGGCCAGCGACCAATGGTCGGGGCGGTAGATCGTGAAGCCGCCCGCGCCGTGGGCGGAGCAGCGGCTCCAGCCGGCATAGACACCCATCGAGCCGGTCAGGCCCATCGTAGCGACGGCCGGGCGGCGGGCGCGGGGGTGGTCCCAGTAGCTGGTGATGCGGTCGGTCTGGCCAAGCGGGTCCTCGGCCTCGGCGCGGGACTTGTAGCAGGTCTGCGTGAGCAGATCGGGCGACAGGCGGGTCTGCCAGAAGAAATTGCCGCCGAAGCGCGCAAGCTGGCCGCCCGCGTCAAGCCAGGCGTCGAGATGATCGCGCATCTCCCAGGTCCAGTATTCGTCATGGCCGACGATCACGGCGCGTTGGTAGCCTTTCAGGAGGTCGGGGTCGGCGTGGAGGTCGTGCTGGGTGACGTAGTCCAGAGCGATCCCCTGGCCTTCCGCCCAAAGCGCGAAGGGGCGTTCGAAGGCCGCCCAGCCGGAGGAGGCGTATTTCTTGGATATGCCCTTCGCGCGGGCGTATTCCATGTGCGGGTAGCGCGGGCGAGACAGCAGGGGCGAGGCATGCGGGATGCGCGGCGCATCCTCGGGCCAGCGGACGAAGCCGGTGGCCCAGGGGCGCAGGAGGCTGACCTCGGGCGCGAAGTCGCCACCCGAGGGGCCGCAGAGGCCCTGGTAGTGGTTCGACCCGCCCCAGTCGTTGTAGGCGCACCAGGTGCCGGTGGCGAGGATAAGGGCCAGCCTCGCGGCGGGCCGGGCGGGCTTCAGGACGAACATACCCTGCGAGCGGTGGCCATCGATTTCCAGCGTCACGGTATAGAGGCCGGTCGGCCAGTCCTCGGGGATCGGCGTCCCGAAGGCAACGGGCCAGTCGCAGCCCTTGACCGAACAATCGGGCGGGGTCGGCGCGAAACGGGTGGGGATGGTGGTCTCGAGGACCGTGCGCGGTGTCAGCCCGTCGCGGGCGATCGTCAGCCGTGCCTCGGGTGCCGAGGACATGGCATGCAGGCAGAGCGTCTCGCCCGGACGATAGCTGAGCGCGGCGGTGTAGCCCCAGACCTGGGGCCGCGCGCGGTCGGGCGAGGCGGTCTCGTAATAATGCCCGGTGACCGGATCGCCGTCGTCGTAGGGGCCGGGGACGAAGAAGCCTTGCATCGCGCGCCTCGCGTGGTTTTCGCGCAGCATCGGCGGGGAGCGGGGCGATGGCAACGGGCTTGATCCTTGAAATGCGGCCCGGCCTGTGGCCCCTTGGCCGAAAACAGGGGGGCTCATGCGCATCGGTGACGTCTCGTTCTGGTATGCCGATATCGGCCTGCCCTACCGGCGCGCGGCGCTGGCCGGCGACACGACGGCGGATGTCGCGATCATCGGGGCGGGGTATACCGGTCTTTGGACCGCCTGGTATCTGAAGCAGGCGGCGCCCTCGCTGAATGTGCTGGTGAT
>JBKBVC010000161.1:4647-5306 GCA_046289805.1 Tabrizicola sp. | reverse complement strand
ACAGTCTTCGGAAGGGATAGGACATGACGGCCAAGGTGATCGACGGCAAGGCTTTCGCGGCGGGGGTGCGGGCGCGGGTCGCCGAACATGTGGCGCGGCTGAAGGAGGAGAACGGCCTCCAGCCGGGCCTTGCGGTGGTGCTGGTGGGGGACGACCCGGCCTCCAAGGTCTATGTGAAGAACAAGCATGCCTCGACGATCGAGGTCGGAATGGCCTCATTCGAACATCGCCTGCCGGCCGAGACCTCGGAGGCCGACCTTCTGGCCCTGATCGACCAGCTGAATGCCGACCCCAAGGTGCATGGGATTCTCGTGCAGTTGCCGCTGCCGGGCCATCTGAACTCGGAGCTGGTCATCAACCGGATCAACCCGGCCAAGGACGTGGATGGATTCCACATATCGAACGTCGGGCTTCTGGGGACGGGGCAGAAGAGCATGGTGCCCTGCACCCCGCTGGGCTGCCTGATGATGCTGCGCGATCACCACGGCAAACTTGCCGGGCTGGAGGCGGTGGTCGTCGGCCGGTCGAACATCGTCGGCAAGCCGATGGCGCAGCTTCTCCTCGGCGACAGCTGCACCGTGACGATCGCCCACAGCCGGACAAGGGACCTGGCAGCAGTCTGCCGCCGCGCCGACATCCTGGTCGCGGCGGTGGGCCGG
>JBKBVC010000161.1:0-4637 GCA_046289805.1 Tabrizicola sp. | reverse complement strand
GGTGATCGACGTCGGCATCAATCGGATCGAGCGCGACGGCAAGGCAAGGCTTGTCGGCGACGTGCATTACGAAAGCGCGGCCGCCGTGGCGGGGGCGATCACGCCGGTTCCGGGTGGGGTCGGTCCGATGACCATTGCCTGCCTGTTGGCAAATACGCTCACCGCCTGCTGCCGGGCGCATGGCCTTGCCGAGCCCGAGGGGCTGACGGCCTGAGGGTGGCCCGGCAGCTTTCCTGGAAAGGTTCCGGGCTCAGCGTGGCATCGGAATGGCAAGGGCGCGCGGGCCGGTCAGGACCGCCAGCGCATCCTTCGCCATGAGCGCGGCAAGCGCCGGGTCGGTGCAGATCAGCCCTCCGGTATAGGCGCCATAGGCGGGCAGGATCAGCCGTTCGGCATCGGCGAGGAAACAGGGCCGCGACTGGCCGGCAAGGCGGGCCTTGGGGTGGTAATGCCCCGAAATCTCGGCCCTCTGCGCCGGATCGGCGATGTGGCGGAAGGTGAAGGGGGCCAGCAGCAGTTCGGCCCGATGGGTGCCGCCGATCTCGATCGGCCCCGGATCGTGGTTGCCGGTGATCCAGATCCAGTCGCGCCCGGCCATCAGCCGGACCAGCCAGAGCCGCGCGGCCTCCTCGATCCCGTCCAGCGCCGCCAGGTCGTCGAAACTGTCGCCAAGGCAGATGACCCTCTGGGCCCTCGTCTCTTCAAGGTCGCGGTCGAGCTTCTCCAGCGTGGCTTGCGTCTCGTAGGGCGGCAGGAGCGTGCCGCCGCGGCGGGCAATGCGTTCGGATTTGCCCAGATGCAGGTCCGAAACGGCAAGCGTCGCCCTGGCCGGCCAGAACAGGGCGCCGGACGGCATGAGGTGCAGGGTCTCGCCTTGCAAGAGAAGCCTGTGGTGCATGGCGCCTCATTGCCCGAGGCCGGTGCCGCTGACAAGCGCGGTGCCTCCGGCGGGAGTATTTGCAAAGGGGCAAGGGCTCAGGTCAGGCCCGCGGCCGCCATCAGGGCCTGGGCCTGGGCCGAGGCCAGACGGTCGCGCCCCTCGCCTTGCACCGGGATACGACCGGGTTCGAAGAACAGCGGAGCGGCAAGGGGTGTGACCCTGTTCAGCCGGACCAAGTCGATGCGGCCTTCGATCCGGGCCAGCAAGGCCTCGATGCGGGAAAAGTCGATGAGGCCGCGCAGGGCCTCTTCCCGCGTGATCTGCAACAGCAGATGGTCGGGGTCGTAACGCCGCAGGGTGTCGTAGAGGATGTCGGAGGAAAAGGTCGCCTGCCGCCCGGTCTTGCGGCGGCCCTGATGCGAGCGTTCGATCAGCCCCGCGATGATGGCGGTGGAGCGGAAGGTTCGCTTCATCACGGCGTTGCCGGCAAGCCAGGTGTCGAGACCGTCACGCAGGGTGGCGGTGTCGAAGAGGGGGAAGGGGTCGGTGACGGGGTCGAGGCCCCAGATCAGGGTGGCATAGTCGGTGGCGACGAAGCCGAGGGGGGCAAGACCCTGGGATTCCATCTGTTTCGTGACGAGGAGGCCGAGGGTCTGCTGGGCGTTCCGGCCCGCGAATCCGTAGATCACCAAATGTTCCCGGCCATCGTGCGGGAAGGATTCCAGAAGCAGCGACTGCGAATCGGGAAGGCGCGAGACCTCGCGCTGTTTCGCAAGCCACCAGGCGGTGTGCGCGGGGAGGTCGGGCCAGCTTTCCTGCTGGAAGATCTGCAGGATCCGGTCCGTCAGGAGGGTGGAAGTCGCGAACTTGGTGCCGTTGAACACGGCAACCTTCGGGTCGCGGCCTGGGCTGCGCGAGACCTCGACGGTCATTTCGCGCAAGCCTTCGTAGCGCACGATCTGGCCGCCGATCAGGAAGGTGTCGCCGGGGGTGAGGGTCGCGGCAAAGCTTTCCTCGACCTCGCCAAGGGGCGCTCCGTGACCGCGGTAGCGGACCTTGAGCGTCTCGATGTCGATGATCGTGCCCAGGTTCTGCCGGATCAGCGTCGCGGCGCGAGGGTCGCGCAGGTGCCATTTGCCGTTCGTCTGCTTCAGCCGCTGCCAGCGGTCATAGGCCTTCAGCGCGTAACCGCCGGTCGCCACGAAGTCCAGGCAGGCATCGAATTCCTCTTTCTTCAGAAGGGCATAGGGGCCGGCGGTGATAACCTCGGCGTATAGCACGTCGGCATCGAAGGGGCCGGCGCAGGCGGTGGCGAGGATGTGCTGGCAGAGGACATCGCGGGGTCCGGAGCCGCGGGGTTCTCCGTCGAGGCTGTGGGCTCGGACCGCGTCGAGGGCGGCCTGGCATTCCACAACCTCGAAACGGTTGGCGGGGACGAGAAGCGCCCTGGAGGGCGCGTTGTAGCGGTGGTTGGCGCGGCCGATGCGCTGGACGAGGCGCTTGACGTTCTTCGGTGCACCGACCTGGATCACAAGGTCCACGTCGCCCCAGTCGATGCCGAGATCGAGCGACCCAGTGCAGACCACCGCGCGCAACTGCCCGTCTGACATGGCTTTTTCCACCCGTTCCCGGCTTTCGCGCGACAGCGAGCCGTGGTGGATGCCGATGGGCAGGTCGTGGGTGTTCTGAAGCCAGAGGTCGTGGAAGAACAGCTCGGCCTGGGCGCGAGTGTTGTGGAAGATGAGGGTGGTCTTGTGGCGCGTGATCTCGTTCAGGATCGCCGGGATGGCATAGCGGCCGCCGCCGCCACTCCACGGTGGCGGAATATCGGTTTCCAGCATGGAGATGTCGGGGTCGGGGCCGGGGTCGGCCTCAAGGATCGTGGTCCGGGGCGCCAGGAACCGGGCAAGCGCCGGGGGGTTCTCGACCGTGGCGGAAAGGCCCACCCGGCGCAGGGCGGGGGTCAGCGATTGCAGCCGGGCGAGTTGCAGCACCAGCTGGTCGCCGCGCTTGGATTCGGCCAGTGCGTGAATCTCGTCCACGATAACCCTTTGCAACCCTTGGAAAATGCGTGGCGCGTCCTCGTAGCTGAGCAGCAGCGCCAGGCTTTCCGGCGTCGTCAGCAGGATATGCGGCGGATCGGCGCGTTGGCGGCGGCGCTGGGTGTAACCTGTGTCGCCGGTGCGGTCCTCGACCCGGATCTTCAGGCCCGCGCCCTCGAGCGGGCGACCAAGGTTGCGGCGGATGTCCGCGGTCAGCGCCTTGAGCGGCGAGACGTAGAGCGTGTGCAGGCCGGGGGGCGGCGCAGAGCCAAGCTCGGCCAGGGTGGGCAGGAAGCCGGCAAGGGTCTTGCCGCCGCCGGTGGGCGCGATGAGGAGCGTGGCGGGGTCCTGCGCCCGGTCGAGCATCGCCTGCTGGTGGGGGTGCAGCGTCCAGCCCTGGGCGGCGAACCAGGCGGAAAGGGCTGGGGGAAGCGTCGTCATGAACAAAGAAATAATGCGGCGGCGGGGATTGGGGAACGGGGCGGGGCGAACTGTGCGTTAACCCGCTGATCCGGCTGAAAAATCCGGGGCTGCCTTGCGTCGGCTTCCTGTCTGGCATGCGTCGGGCATCCGTCGGGCAGGCCGAAAGAGGCGCGCGGCGTTAACCAAGCGCCGCGAATCGCGCTGCGGGGGCGAAGAATTTTCGGCGAAAGTTCTTCTTTTCGGGCGGTTTTCCCGGCGCCAGGCGCGAAGCCGGGGAGTCTGGGCCTTTCGGCGGGATTTCTTCCGCCAGGCCTGCCAATTCGCTTGCCGGCGCCCGGCCCCCCGCCTAATCCAGACGGCATGAGACTGCTTTTTCTTGGTGATGTCGTCGGGCGGTCGGGCCGGACAGCGGTGATCCAGCGGCTTCCCGGTCTGCGGGAGGCCTGGGGTCTGGATTTCGTGGTGGTGAACGGCGAGAACGCCAGCCAGGGCGCGGGGCTGACCGGCGACCATGCGAAGGAGCTGCTCTCGGCCGGGGCGGATTGCCTGACGCTGGGCGACCATGCCTTCGATCAGAAGGACATGCTGACCTTCATCGAGCAGGAACCGCGGATCGTGCGGCCGCTGAACTTCTCGAAGGTGGCGCCGGGGCGGGGCGCACGGGTGTTCGAGGCAACCCAGGGCCGCAAGGTGCTGGTGACGCAGGCGCTGGGGCAGGTGTTCATGAAGCGGCCCTTCGACGACCCGTTCTCGGCGCTGGAGGGTGTGCTGAAGGCGCATACGCTGGGCGGCGTTGTCCAGGCGGCCATCGTCGATGTCCACGCCGAAGCCACGTCGGAGAAGATGGGCATGGGCCACTGGTGCGACGGGATGGCAAGCCTCGTGGTCGGCACCCATACCCATGTGCCCACGGGGGACGCGATGATCCTGCCCAAGGGCACGGCCTACCAGACCGATGCGGGAATGTGCGGCGACTATGACAGCGTGATCGGCATGGAGAAGCTGGAGCCCCTGCGCCGTTTCGTCACCGGCATGGCGAAGGGCCGGTTCGAGCCTGCCGGGGGCGAGGCGACCCTGTCGGGGGTCTTTGTCGAGACCGACGACCGGACGGGTCTGGCGACGCGGGTGCGGATGATCCGGGTGGGCGGCAAGTTGCAGGAGGCGGTCCCATGACCGGAACGGATCTGACGGCGGCGCCGGCGCGCGGGCGCTGGCTGTTCGTGGGCGTCCTGTTGTGGCTGGGGATCGGCTGGGGCTCGACCCAGCCCCTGGGCAAGATCGCGACGCAGGGG
>JBKBVC010000160.1:0-5308 GCA_046289805.1 Tabrizicola sp. | reverse complement strand
TCTGCCCTTCGGCGCGGGTGCCCCCCGGCCCGGCCTTGCCTGGAGAGCCCGCCCTGTCCGCCTCTACGGACCCCCTGGGCAGACCGGTCCCGGAGGCTAGAAGCTGAAGGCCTTCACGGCAGCATCATTCGCGCCGTTGCAGTCGCCGGTCTGGCCGGAGCCCTCGGCATGCATGATCGCTGCCCAGACGCCGAAGTCGCCGCCCGATTTCGCGCGCGTGAAGCTGAATTCCCGCTGGCCGCCGGAGGCGATCGTGACGAATGCATGCTTCTTGCGTTCGACTTCCTTGCCGGCGATGGTCACCACATGTTCGACCCATTGCGCGCCACGCGACCCGGCATAGTCGCCCGGCCCCTGGTTGCGGACGCGCAGGGTCACGGTCATCAGGTCGCGGCCCTTGGGCATCGCGACCACCTCCATCACAAGATCCGCACAGAGCGAGACATTCGCCGGCAGGGAGCCCTGGGCCATGGCTGATTCGGGGGCGAGAAGGGCAAGAAGGAAAGCGAGGGAAGGAAGACGCGCGAGCATGATCACCCCGTGGCTTGGCAAGGAACGGAGCAGCGAAAGGGCGATGCCCGGAGCTGCGCCGCAACGGTGCAATGGCTTTGCACGTCCATCAAGGCGAAATTCGCGGCCGGCGGTCAGAAGGCCTCGGGCCGGGCCTCGCGCGCCATGTGGTCGAGAACGGCGTTGACGAACTTTGCCTCCTTCCCGTCCGGAAAGAAAGCCTTTGCCACGTCCACATATTCGGTGATGGCGACCTTGGGGGGCGTGGGCAGGTCCACCAGTTCCGCCCCCGCCGCACGGAAGAGCGCGCGCAGCACCGGGTCGATCCGGTCGATCGGCCAGGCCGCGACCAGCGCGCGGTCGGTCATCTGGTCGATCTTCGCCTGCCAGTTCACCGCAGCGCCGACCACGGCGCGGAAATGGTCCACGTCGCCCTCGGCGAATTCGCCTTCCTCGTAAGTCGCGCCGAAACGGTGCGTCTCGAACTCGCGCGTCACCGCCTCGACTGTCTGGCCCGAGACCTCCATCTGGAACAGCGCCTGCACGGCGTAAAGCCGGGCCGCCGATTTCATCTGGCGCTTTTCCTGCCGCCTGTCCGTCATGCCCGGAAACCGATCCCCTTGGATTTCCCGGCCCATTTGCGCGAAAGCGCGATCAGGTGCAAGGCCGCCGCTGCGGCACCGCCGCCCTTGTCCTGGCCCTGCGGATCCGCGCGCACTTCGGCCTGGGCGCGATTCTCTACCGTCAGGATGCCGTTGCCGATGCAGGCGCCTTGCAGGCCAAGGAGGCTGAGCGCGCGCGAACTGTCGTTGCAGACCGTTTCGTAATGCGTCGTCTCGCCCCGGATCACGCAGCCGAGCGCGACATAGCCGTCATAGTCCGCAAGCCGTTCCGCCATGGCGATGGCCGACGGAACCTCCAGCGCGCCGGGAACCTCGACCAGATCGACCTCGGCCCCGCAGGCGGCGGCCACCGCGCGGGCGCCGGCGACCAGGTTGTCGGTGATGTCCCTGTAATAGGGCGCCACCACGATCAGGAGTTTCACCGGCTTGTCGAAGCCGGGCAGCGGCAGGGTGTAGTGGGTTTCGGCGGTGGCCATGGGCTATTCCTTGATGGGCCGGGTGCCGGCGATGGTCAGGCCGTAGGCATCGAGGCCCACGAAGCGCGGCGCGGCCGAGTTGGTGACAAGCGTGATCGACGACAGCCCCAGCGACGACAGGATCTGCGCTCCCAGGCCATACTGGCGCAGGGTCTGGGGCGAGTGTTCGCCCGGCGTAACCATCTTCATCGTGGTATCGCGCAAGAGGACCACGACGCCGCGCCCCTCGGCGGCGATGATCCGCATGGCGGCCGGCAACTCTCCGCCCCCGCCGATGCCCAGCACGTCCTCGAGCGGGTTCAGCGCATGGACCCGCACCAGGACCGGGCCAGGGCCGGACAGGTCGCCCTTGGACAGGACGATATGTTCGTCGCCGTGCGTCTCGTCGGCATAGACCCGCATCAGCCAGTCGCCGCCGTGCGTGGAGGTGACGGATTTCACCGCCTTTTCGGTGATCAGGTTGTCGTGGCGGCGCCGGTAGGCGATCAGGTCCGAGATGGTGCCGATCTTCAGCCCGTGCTTCTGGGCAAAGGCCACCAGGTCGGGCAGGCGTGCCATGGTGCCGTCGTCGTTCATGATCTCGCAGATCACGCCCGAGGGGTTCAGCCCTGCCAGCCGCGCCACATCCACCGCCGCCTCGGTATGACCCGCGCGGACCAGAACGCCGCCGTCGCGGGCGCGCAGCGGGAAGATGTGGCCGGGCGTGGCGATGTCGGCCGGGCCCTTGGTCGGGTCGATCGCGACCGAGACGGTGCGCGCGCGGTCGGCGGCCGAGATGCCGGTGGTCACGCCCTCGCGCGCCTCGATGGACAGGGTGAAGGCGGTCTCGTGGCGGCTGGAGTTCTTCGGACTCATCAGCGGCAGGCCCAGCTGATCGACCCGCGATCCGGGCAGCGCAAGGCAGATCAGCCCCCGGCCGTGGGTGGCCATGAAGTTGATCGCGCTGGGCGTGCACATCTGGGCCGGGATCACGAGGTCGCCCTCGTTCTCGCGGTCCTCGTGGTCGATCAGGATGAACATCCGCCCGTTGCGGGCATCCTCGATGATCTCTTCGGTCGAGGAGATGGCGTCGGTGAATTCGGACATTGGCGCGGCCTCGCAAGCTCTCTCTGCCCGTCTATCGCGGGCGTGGCGCAAAGGCCAGAGGCTGTCCCCGCCGACTCCGCAGACCCGCTGTGCGGTGGCAGGGGCGTGGCCCTCTGGCAGATCGCCTGCCTAACCGCGCGCGGACAGCACCGCGAGACAGGCGATCTCGGCCAGTTGCTGGTTCGCGCCGAGAATATCGCCGGTCTGCCCGCCGATCCGGCGCAGCGCGGTGACGGCAAGCCAGAGCGTCACCGCGAGCGTGACAAAGACCATCGGCACCGCGGTCCAGCCGGTCAGCGTTGCCGAGATCCCCACCGCCAGGACCAGGCCGCCAAGCGCGGTTGCGGCGCTCGGTCGGCCGGTGGCATGGCTCAGACCCTCGCCGCGCGCGTTGGGCAGAAGTGCCATGGTCAGCGCCATCGGTGCCCGCGACAGCGCCCCGGCTGCGATCAGGGCGGCCCAGGGGCCGTTGCCCTGCGACGTGTGGACGAGAACCGCCGTCAGCGCCGACCAGCGCGCCAAGGTCGCCAGGACAAGGGCCAAGACGCCGTAGCTGCCGACCCGGCTGTCCTTCATGATCTCCAGCCGCCGCTCGCGCGTCCAGCCGCCGAACAGCCCGTCCGCCGTGTCCGACAGCCCGTCCTCGTGCAGCCCCCCTGTCAGCATGGCCCCCGCCGCCAGCACCAGCACAGCCGTCACGCCCGGCGTCACGCCAAGCCAGAGGGCGCCGGTGGCCAGGGCGGCCCCCAGGGTTCCGAGCACGGCGCCGACCAGCGGCCAGGCCCAGGCCGAGGCGGCTGCGGTCCCCCGGTGGTCGGGCAGCGGCAGGCGGGTAAGCAGCGCGAAGGCCGACAGCAGGTCGGACGGCAGCCGATGGGCGATGTCGCGGATTGGAGTCAAAGCGGCTTGTCCCGGCTGGCGTTCGTCTCGGCCATGGGGTAGCCCCGGACGCGACGATGTGCAATCCGGAGAAGACGATGCCGTTCCAGACCCTTGCCGATGTCCGTGCCGCCCTGCGTCAGCTTCCGGCCCCCGACGCGGCCGCGATCGCGGCGGCCGAGGCGCGCAACGGCCAGCTGACCAAGCCGCCCGGCGCGCTGGGACGGCTGGAACGGCTGGCGGTCTGGATGGCGGGCTGGCAGGGAACCGACCGCCCGCGTGCCGACAAGCCGCAGATCGTGATCTTTGCCGGAAACCACGGCGTGACGGCCAAGGGCGTCTCGGCCTTCCCGGCCGAGGTCACGGCGCAGATGGTGGCGAACTTCGCCCATGGCGGGGCGGCGATCAACCAGCTGGCCCGCACCTTCGGGGCAAAGCTCGACGTGCATGCGCTGGACCTCGACCGTCCGACGGCGGATTTCACCGAAGCCCCGGCGATGACCGAGGCCGAGGTCGTGACCGCCCTGCGCAAGGGGTATGAGGCCGTGGACCCGGCCGCCGACCTGTTCGTGGCCGGCGAGATGGGGATTGGCAACACCACCGCGGCCGCCGCCATTGCCACTGCGCTTTACGGCGGCACCGGCTGGGCCGGGCGGGGCACCGGCGTTGACGACGAGGGGCTGCGCCGGAAGGAGGCCGCCGTCGCCGCCGGGGTGGAGCGGCATGCGGCGGCCCTGTCCGATCCGCTGGAGGTGCTGCGCTGCCTTGGCGGGCGCGAGATCGCGGCGATGGCGGGGGCGATCCTGGGCGCGCGGCAGGCGCGGGTGCCGGTGATCCTGGACGGGTTCATCGCCTGCGCCGCGGCGGCGGTGCTGGAGAAGGCGGCACCGGGCGCACTGGATCACTGCGTCGCCGGGCACCAGAGCGCCGAGGGGGCGCATGCGCGCCTGCTGGAGAAGCTGGGGAAGGAACCGCTTCTGTCGCTGGGCCTGCGGCTGGGCGAGGGGTCGGGCGCGGCACTGGCGATCGGGGTGGTGCAGGGCGCGGTGGCCTGTCATTCCGGCATGGCAACCTTCGCCGAGGCGGGCGTGGCCGCCGGCTGACGGGGGCTCCTCGTTCGACTTCGTCTCCTCGCCGCAGGTCGCTTCGCCGCGAGGAGTGACGAAATCATCGACGAGCCGCCTGCGAGAGAGGCTTGCCAGTCCGCAAGCTTCCACGGACAACCTGTTGATCTCAAGGGAAGAATGAAGTCTGTCCCGCGTGGACAGGCTTACGCCTTCGGCATCTTCAGACTGATCAGGCGTCCACCCTTCTGGTAGCGCACTTCGGTCTCGGTGATCGCCTTCACGGTGCCGCCGTCGATCTTGTCGCCGACCTTGACCTTCTTGTACTTGCCGTTCGACTGCCGGATCAGCGCATAGCGACGGGAGTCGGTGCCATAGGTGCCGATCAGGTTGATCTTCGACAGGTTGATGGCGTTCACATAGGTCGCCTGCTTGGCCACGCTGGCCTTGGTCGGGATCGAGGGGGCGGCCTTCGCCACTTCCGGTTCGTTTAGCTCGTCGATCTCTTCGGGCTTTGCCGGGGCCGGGGCCGCGGCGGCAACTTCGACCACCTCTTCCTTCGGCGCGGCGGGCGCGGGTTCGCGCACCGCGGCGGCCACGGCGGCCTCGACTGCGCGGCTCATGTCCTGCGGGCGGGCGGCGGGCCGCATCGAGATGGCGACGATCGAGG
>JBKBVC010000159.1:0-5310 GCA_046289805.1 Tabrizicola sp. | reverse complement strand
CAGGTCGCCGCGCTCGACCACGCCCAGGGTCTGTGCCGCCTCGCGCGCCCAGATGCCGGACAGGCAGTCAGCCTGCAACTCGATCCGGACCGAGATCTCGTTTGATTCCGCCTGGCTGACCTGCTGGCGGATCTGATTGGCCTTGCCGAGGATGCCCAGCTCGTTCTGCACATGGTGGCCGATTTCGTGGGCGACGACGTAGGCGGCCGCGAAGTCGCCGCCGGCGCCAAGCCGCTGATGCAGCGTAGTGAAGAAGGCGGTGTCGAGGTAGACCTTCCTGTCAGCGGGGCAGTAGAACGGCCCCGTCGCCTCGGAGGCGCCGCCGCAGGCCGAGCGGGTCGCCTCCTTGAAGAGGACCAGCGTCGCGGGCTGGTAGGTCCGGCCGAGCTGCTCCTTGAAGACACGGGTCCAGATTTCCTCGGTGTCGCCGAGCACGACCGACACGAACTCGCCCTCGGCCTGGTCCTCGGCCGTCATCTCAATCGGGGCGCCGCCAGCGGAGGACGGGTCGCCCGTGCCCAGAAGCTGACTGGGATCGACCCCGAGGAACATGGCGATCAGGAAGACGATGATCGCCCCGCCGCCGCCGATCCCGGCAACCTGGCCAGCCCTGCCGCCGCCCATCCGGCGCCGGTCCTCGATGTTGCTGCTGCCCCTGCGCCCGCGCCATTCCATGTCGTCACCCCTTCCCGCAGCCGATGTGTCCACAGTGGACAATCCGGCTTACCCAATAAGAATCAGCAGGTTGCCCGCGGCCGTTCATGATTCCTCAACCAGGTTCCCCGGGAGCCTGGCACAAATCCTATCCGCAGCTCCGTCGGTTCGGAAGCGCGAATGCACGCTTGCGTGCGACGGAAGGCAAGCCCCTTTCCCTTTCTGCGCCCCGCACCTATGGTCGCGGCGCATCCGTGAAGAGCAGACGCATGACCCTGACCCGCCCCACCCTGATCCTGATCGCCACCCTCGGCTCTGCGGCCATGCTTGGCGGCGCCTTCGCGTTCGAGTACATCGGCGGGCTCGCCCCCTGCCAGCTGTGCCTTTACCAGCGCTGGCCGCATGCGGCGGCGATCCTGATCGGGGTCCTGGCGCTTGCGACGGGCTGGCGGGGGCTGGCCTGGGCCGGCGCGCTGGCGGCGCTGGCCACGGCGGCGATCGGGGTGTTCCATGTGGGCGTCGAGCAGCTTTGGTGGGAAGGTCTTGCCACCTGCACCGCCGGGTCGATCAGCGGGATTTCCACCGCCGACCTTCTGGATCCGACCAAGGATGTCGCGGCCGTGGTGCGCTGCGACGAGATCGCCTGGTCGCTGTTCGGCATCTCGATGGCGGGGTGGAACGTGATCCTGTCGCTGGGCCTTGCCGGCCTCTGGGTCGCGGCGGCACGCCGGGACTGAGGCCGGAAGCGGGGGCGCTTCGCCCCCCGCACCCCCCGAGAGTATTTGGAAAAGGGCAAGCCGCAGAGGCGGTTCTGCTGCGATCCTGATCTAGCCGGACGAGGCCGGCCCGACGCAGAGACGGGCGTGTTCCTGGATCGCGAAACGGTCGGTCATGCCGGCGACATAGTCGGCCACCACGCGGGCCAGCCGGGTTTCGTCGGTCGCAGCGGCGACATCGGCCTGCCATTCCGGCGGGAGAAGTTCGGGCCGGCGGAGAAACAGCGGAAAGAGGTCGTCGATCATCCGGGTGACCCGCGCGCGTTCCTGCATGACCGAGGGCGCGCGATACATGCGGTGGAAGAGGAAGCTGCGCACCGCCTTCAGATCCTGGTAGAGGGGTTTGGAGAAGCGGATCACCGTCGTGCCCAGGTGGCGGATGTCGTCCACCGATCGCGGCTGCGCGCTGGCCAGCCGGTTCTGGGCCACGGCGATAACGTCCTCGACCATGCGGCCGAACACCCGGCGCAGCGCCTCGTGGCGGCGGCGCATCTTCTCGAGCCCCGGATAGAGGCGGTCCACCTCCTCGAAGGCGGGGCCGGTGACGGGAAGCTCCATCAGGTCGGCCTCGGTGAACAGGCCCGAGCGCAACCCGTCATGCAGGTCATGGTGCGAATAGGCCACGTCGTCGGCGATGGCGGCGACCTGGGCCTCGGCGCTGGCGTGGGTGTCGAGTTCGAGGTCCCACTGGGCGTTGACCTCGGCCAGGGCATAGGGCAGCGGGCCGTCATGCTTGCGGTCGGCATTGGGGCCGGTGACGGGCCCGTTGTGTTTCGCAATGCCTTCAAGGGTTTCCCAGGTGAGGTTCAACCCGTCGAAATCGGCGTAATGCCGTTCCAGCCGGGTCACGATGCGCAGGGCCTGGGCGTTGTGGTCGAAGCCGCCATAGGGCGCCATCAGCCGTTCCATGGCGTCCTCGCCGGTATGGCCGAAGGGCGTGTGGCCAAGGTCATGCGCCAGCGCGATCGCCTCGGCAAGATCGGTGTTCAGCCCCAGGACCCCGGCGATGGTGCGCGCCACCTGCGCCACCTCGATCGTATGGGTCAGGCGGGTGCGATAGTAGTCGCCTTCGTGTTCAACGAAGACCTGGGTCTTGTGTTTCAGCCGCCGGAAGGCCGAGGAGTGGATGATCCGGTCACGGTCGCGCTGATAGGGCGATCGGAAGGAGGAGAGCCGCTCGGGCCAGAGACGCCCACGGCTCTGGTCGGGCTGGCAGGCAAAGGCGGCGAGCATGGGCTGTCCTTGTGAGGCTAGGTCAGGTTCCATATATTCTTTGCGGATGCCGGTGGATACGGGAACAGCCATGGAACTCACGCTTCCTCCCAGAGTGACCGATCGGGCCTTTGCCCGGCTGGCCGAGATTGCCGCGGCCACGGGCAAGGCGCGACCGCTGCGGGTGGCGGTGGATGGCGGCGGCTGTTCGGGGTTCCAGTATTCGATCACGCTCGATGAGCCTGCGCCTGACGATCTGGTTCTGGAAAAGGACGGGCAGAAGGTGCTGGTCGATCAGGTCAGCCTGCCCTTCCTTGCAAATGCCGTGATCGACTACACCGACGAACTGATCGGAGCGCGCTTCGTGGTCGAAAATCCCAACGCCAAGTCCAGCTGCGGCTGCGGCACCAGTTTTTCGCTCTAGCGCCCCTCGCCGCACTGCCGCGTCGTGCTAGGTTGAGCCCTGACACGGTGCGAGGGACGATCATGCGGCTACTGATGCTGGGCTCGGCGCCCATGGCGGCGGAGGCGGCGCACTGGCCGCGCGCGCCGTTCGACTTGGTGCTTGCGATCAACAATGCCTGGCGGGTACGGTCGGACTGGGATGTCGCGATCCACCCCTACGACTTTCCGGCCGAGCGGCAGGCAGTGGCAGGACCGGGCCAGCGCATCGTGACCGAAGCGGAGTTCGTGCCGGCGCAGAATGCCTATGGCGGATTCGTTTACGCGGGCGCGACAATGGCGTTCACGGCCGCCTACTGGGCGCTGCACGCACTGAAGCCGGAGGTCATCGCGGTGTTCGGCTGCGACATGCAGTATCCGGCTTCCGGACCGACGCATTTCTATGGCTCGGGGACGCCCGACCCGTTGCGGCAAGACGTGACCCTGCGCTGTCTGGAGGCGAAGGCGGCGCGGCTGATGCTGATGGCCGCGCGGCAGGGATGTGCGATGGTGAACCTGTCCACCGGACCGTCACGGCTGGTGTTTCCCCGCTTGGGCCGGGCCCAGGTTGCCGGCGCGCGACCGATGCAAGGCCATGGGCCGGCAGTCGAAGCGGCGCTGCGGCGCGAGGCGGAGCTGGGCTACCTGGTGGCCTCGGGGCGCTACTGGGAGGAAGCCGGGCGCTTCGACTTGGCCGAACTGGACCGGCTGGACGCGCTGTGGCTTGAGGCGGCCGCAGTGCCGATGCGCCGGACGGCTTGAGCCGGACACGGAGGGGGCCTAGGGTCGCGGGAAGCGGAGGATCCGGGCATGAAGCTGGCGACTTTCAACATCAACGGGATCAAGGCGCGGATCGAGGCCTTGCAGGCCTGGCTGGCGGAAGCTGCGCCGGATGTGGTCTGCCTGCAGGAGATCAAGTCGGTGGACGAAGCCTTCCCGCGCGATCTGTTCGAGGGCCTGGGCTACCGGGTCGAGACGCACGGGCAGAAGTCGTTCAACGGGGTGGCGCTGCTGTCGAAGCTGCCATTGAGCGACGTGCGGCGGGGGTTGCCGGGCGATCCCGGGGACGAGCAGGCGCGCTGGATCGAGGCGGTGGTGGAGGCGGGGCGGCCGGTCAGGGTCTGCGGGCTCTACCTGCCGAACGGCAACCCGGCACCGGGGCCGAAGTTCGATTACAAGCTGGCCTGGATGGCACGGATGGAGGCGCGGGTGCGCGAGCTGCTGGCGGCGGAGGAGCCCTTCGTCTGTCTTGGGGACTACAACGTGATCCCGCAGGCCGTGGATGCGGCACGGCCGGAGGCCTGGGCAACGGACGCGCTGTTTCTGCCCGAAAGCCGGGCGGCGTTCCGCCGGATCGCGCATCTGGGGCTGACGGATGCCATCCGGGTGCGGGATGCGGCGGCGGGGCTTTACACCTACTGGGACTACCAGGCCGGCGCCTGGGAGCGGAACAACGGGATCCGGATCGACCATGTGATGTGCTCTCCGCAGGTCGCGGACCGGCTGGAGGGGGCGGGCATCGACAAGGCGGTGCGGGGGCGTGACAAGCCGAGCGACCATGTGCCGGTCTGGGTCGAGATCGCAGCCTGAGGCGGTGCCGTCCACGCTGGACACGGAAAGCGCATCCTTTCTTTTCAAGGGCGTGCCGGACCTGATTCACGTGGTGTCAACCATGACCGGGCGCCGGAGGCAGGGTCGTACGGGCCGACCAGCGGGTAGCGGCCGCCCCCGGGGGTTTCACACCCCCGGACCCCCGTGGAGCATTTTCGCAAAGGGCAAGACGGAGACCAGGAGAGCCGGCCGGCACCCGCAGTGGCGACCCTGCCGGCCGACCTGCTAGCCGGTCACGTCGTGGCCGTAGAGCCAGTCGAACCGGGTGAGCATCGCACCGGGCGAGAGCCGACCCATGAGCCTGAGGCCGGCGTGGCCGATCAGTCTGGGCAGGCCAGACAGGTGATAGGCGCGGGCATTGGCGTTGGCGGCGGCCACGATGCGGGCGGTGCGGGGTTTGCGCACGGCCTGGTAGGCAGCCAGCGCGGCGGCTGCCGTGTCGTGGCGGGCAAGGCTGTCGGCGAGAACCCAGGCATCCTCGAGCCCCATGCTGGCGCCCTGCGCCAGGAAGGGCAGCGTCGGATGCGCGGCATCGCCGAGGATCGCAACCCCGCCCTGCCCCATCGGCCTGACCCAGGTTGCGGCGACGTCATGGCGGAAGAGGCCCCAGAGCCAG